>JBDLJI010000266.1:0-3764 GCA_039714455.1 Thermodesulfobacteriota bacterium | reverse complement strand
TTCCTCAAAAAGGGAGAAGGGGGCTAAATATATGGATTTATTACAGTGTAGGTTGGAAATAGGGTTGGAAAGTATAAATATGGCACAAATAAAAAGGATTTGAGAGAACAATACAACTTCTGTCATTAGTTTAGAAAATAACATTTAGGGTAGAAATGCGGGTAGAAATGTATTTCCAGACAAGAAAAAAGGGACTGAGCATTTCTGCTCAATCCCTTGTGTCACTTGTGGCGGGGCCGACGAGACTCGAACTCGCGACCTCCGGCGTGACAGGCCGGCGTTCTAACCAAACTGAACTACGACCCCGCAATATCATCTAGGTGGTGGGCGGAACAGGGCTTGAACCTGTGACCCCCGGCTTGTAAGGCCGATGCTCTCCCAACTGAGCTACCCGCCCCTCCTTCAATGGAAGCGTTTTAATACCAGTTAGACCTTGATTTAGTCAAGCAAAAAGATACTAATCGTAAAAAGTCTCGTAGCCACCAACAGGGCCTAATAATAATCTTATATTACGGGCGTAATACCTGCCTGTCGAGTGCTTTCGAAGTCTTGCTTTTTTCCTATCTACGAGACCGACAAAAAACTATGCAAAAATTCTTTATTTTCTAATGCGGCACATTATGAACTGATGCTGTTGTGTCAGTGTTGACAGATTCAATCGGCACTTCCGTAAAAGGCGAGGCTCCTTCCTTCAACACCAAGGCTTTCAACAGCACCTCATCCATATGTTCAATCAGTTCAATATTCAATAATTTACGCACCCGAATCGGCACCTCTTGCAAGTTGCGTTCATTTTCCTTTGGTATCAGGACATGCTTGATATTTCCACGCCTGGCAGCAAGCAGTTTCTCTGTCAAACCACCAATGGGCAGCACCCTGCCCCGCAAGGTTATTTCACCGGTCATGGCAATATCCCGGCGAACAGGTATCTTCAAAAGTGCCGACACCATGGAAGTTGCCATGGTGATACCGGCAGACGGGCCATCCTTGGGTATGGCCCCTTCCGGAACGTGGACATGAATATCAAGCTTCTGATAAAAATCAGGCAGCAGTCCCAGACGCAGAGCCCTTGAACGCACGTAACTTAAGGCTGCCTGGGCAGATTCCTGCATCACGTCTCCCAATTTACCTGTAATGGTCAGCTTCCCCTTTCCCGGCATCAGGGTCGTTTCTATCTGTAACAATTCACCGCCAACCTCGGTCCAGGCCAATCCTGTTGACAGCCCCACCTCATCCTTTTCCTCGGCCAAGCCAAAGCGGAATCTCGGGATACCAAGATATCTGTTGATGGTTTTTGCGGTTATCCTGTATTTTTTATCAGTCTCTTTTTTCTTCAGTTTTTCTCTGGCTACTTTGCGGCAAACAGAGGCAATATTGCGTTCAAGATTTCGTACGCCTGCCTCCCGTGTATATCGCCGGACAATTTCCTGAATACTTTTCTCATTAAAAGTTATCTCATCCGGTTTAAAACCATTAACTTCAAGCTGTTTCGGCATAAGGAATCCCTGGGCAATTTTCAGCTTATCCTCTTCTGTATACCCGTCCAGTTTAATAATCTCCATACGATCCTGCAGTGGTGGAGGAATCGAATGCAGGTTATTGGCTGTGGTTACAAAAAAGATATCAGACAGGTCATAGTCCAGGTCAAGATAATGATCATTGAATGAGTGATTTTGTTCGGGATCGAGTACTTCCAGAAGCGCAGATGCAGGATCGCCCCTAAAATCCATGCTCATCTTATCCACCTCATCAAGGCAGAACAGGGGGTTGACCACCTTGGCTTTTTGCATTGACTGGATAATCTTGCCAGGCAGTGCCCCGATATAAGTTCTCCGGTGTCCTCTAATCTCGGCCTCATCCCTGATGCCTCCCAATGAGAGCCGAATATATTTTCGATCCATTGACCGAGCAATTGATTTACACAAGGACGTTTTACCAACACCCGGAGGCCCGACCAGACAAAGAATCGGCCCTTTTATCTTTTTCACCTGGGACTGCACGGCAAGATACTCAATGATCCTCTCTTTCGGTTTTTTCAGGCCGTAATGATCAGCCTCAAGAATTGCTTCAGATTCATCGATATCAGTTTTCGACTTTGTTCTCTCATACCAGGGCAGACTGAGAATGGTGTCAATATAATTTCTGACAACTGTTGCTTCAGCTGACATGGGTTGCATCAATTTAAGCTTTTTGAACTCCTGTGAAACCTTTTTTGAGGCATGTTTGGGCAGCTTTTTCTCCTTGATGGCTTTTTCAAGTTCTGCAAAACCGCTGCCATCTTCCTCTTCTCCTCCCATTTCCTTCTGGATTACCCGCATCTGTTCATTGAGATAATAATCCTTCTGGGTTTTTTCCATTTTCTTCTTAACCCTGATGCGGATATTATGTTCAAGTTTGGCAATCTCAATTTCACGCTGGATGAATTCCAGGGTTATCTGCAAACGATGCAAGACGGAAAAGACCTCTAATATTTCCTGTTTCTCTTGAGTCTGCAAAGGCAAATGCGAAACTGTGACATCAACAAACCGGGAGGGCTGTGTTATAGACCCGAGAGATTTCAACACCTCTTTCGGGATTTTCTTATTTGTCTTTATGTACTCTTCAAAAGTCGCGCGAATCTCACGTATATAGGCAATTACCTCTGAGCCTTCGTCATCAACTTCAGGAGTTTCATCAATTTCAGCAGCCATAAAGTTTGGCTGGGGCTGAAAAGAGACTATCGTTCCCCTTCTTTTGCCTTCGACAAGGGCCTTGATGGTGCCATCAGGCAAGCGCAACAATTGCATAACAACTGCAATAGTCCCTACAGTATGAAGCGTTTCCGGCTTGGGATCATCATCATTGGCATCTTCCTGGGTTACCAGAAAAATCTCTGTTTTTTGGGACATTGCACTTTCAAGTGCCTTTATGGACTTCTGCCGTCCAACCACCAGAGGCGCTACCATATGCGGAAAGACTACGATGTCCCGCAACGGCATTAATGGGTAAATTTTATTTTCTATGTCTGATTCATTCATAACTAGCTAGAGCTTTAAGCACTTTTCTTTTTCTTGGAGTTTTCGTACAAGACTACCGGATAATCATTATTTATAATAACCTGCTCACTGATGACACACTCACGGGCATCAGGCTCAGATGGGAGTTCATACATTACATCCAGCATGGCAGTTTCCATCACTGAACGCAGGCCTCTGGCGCCAGCCTTTCTCTTCAAAGCTTCTTTAGCGATTGCCGTCAGGGCCCCTTCGGTAAAACGCAAGCGGATATTGTCAAACTCAAAAAGTTTTTCATACTGCTTGGTCAAGGCATTTTTAGGCTCACGCAAAATGCGGACAAGATCCTTTTCGTTCAGTTCATCCATGGTGGCAATCACGGGCAACCTGCCCATCAGCTCAGGAATCAGACCAAAATGCAATAAGTCTTCAGACTGCACCAAGGCAAGATAATCACTTATCTTCTTATGGGTAGTGCTGACTACTTTAGCTCCAAAGCCCATTGACTTCGTTCCGGTTCTCTTTTTTATCACCCGATCAAGTCCAACAAAGGCGCCACCGCAAATAAATAAAATGTTACTGGTATCAATTTTCACCAGCTCCTGTTGCGGATGTTTGCGTCCACCTTTCGGCGGCACACTTGCTATTGTCCCCTCAATTATCTTGAGTAAAGCCTGCTGCACACCCTCTCCAGAAACATCTCTGGTAATTGAAGGGCTATCGGTCTTCCGTGCTATTTTATCAATCTCGTCAATATAGATTATGCCCCGG
>JBDLJI010000265.1:0-3776 GCA_039714455.1 Thermodesulfobacteriota bacterium | reverse complement strand
GTCATACTTCCTCCTTCTTCTTATGAAAAAACAGGATGTTGATGACCTTATTGTAGCATATTTCCGGTCTTTATTTTATTACGTATATTCAGGAAGAAGATTAACCTGCAGCTTTCCTAAAATGGTTAACCTTGCCACTGGCTTTCTCTTGCTCCTTTTATCGCAGCATTTGAATACGGCTAACAATCTCATCCTCCCATGGGTTACATGGTTAAGTACCATGTAAATGAAAGTCACTCATCAAGCAGTGATATAATTTTACGGAAAAAATTGCTAATCATCCGAGAGGATCTTAGTTGCACAGGAAGTGGTACACTTTTAAGTAGAAAGTTAAACTTGAACAAATCCTGTTATGCGGATACGTTGATACCAAATGAAAGCTATTGCAAAAACGTTTAAAGCATTGGGTGATGAAACAAGGCTGAGGATCCTGGCACTCCTAGTCAACAGGCAGGAACTGTGCGTATGTGACATCATGGCAGCCCTTGAACTTCCACAATCTACTATTTCGCGACACCTCTCATATCTACGCAATGCAGGACTTGTGGTCGACAGACGACAGGGTAAATGGATGTACTATAAAATTATGATTGGAGAAGTTGGGGAAGCCTCGCTTCTTTTTAATTTGCTTTCTGTAAAGTTATTTGAAAATGGTCAGGCTGCTCAAGATCAATGTTCCCTGAAAAAATATCTTGATACAAAAAATACTAATAGCTGTGACTGACCTTCAATTTTTCTAACTTTTTTGTCTATCAGGAGTTACTCGTGAGCAACGAAAAGCTTTCCTTCCTTGACCGTTTTCTTACTCTGTGGATATTCCTGGCAATGTTTATCGGTGTGATCAGCGGATATCTGTATCCAAATATCCAGAAAATTATCAATTCGTTTCAAGTTGGTACGACCAACATTCCCATTGCTATCGGGCTGATACTTATGATGTATCCGCCATTGGCAAAGGTCCGTTATGAAAAGCTCCATGAAATTTTTCGTAACGCTAAGGTGCTGACTCTCTCGCTGGTCCAGAATTGGATCATCGGCCCGGTGCTCATGTTTGGCCTGGCCGTTGCTTTTCTTTCAGGGCATCACGAATACATGATTGGCTTGGTCCTGATCGGCCTAGCTCGCTGCATCGCCATGGTCATCGTCTGGAACGACTTGGCCAAAGGTGACACCGAGTATTGTGCCGGACTGGTTGCCTTTAACTCTATTTTTCAGGTTCTTTTCTTCTCGGTCTACGCTTGGATATTTATCGCTATCCTACCGAAATTGTTTGGCATTGAAGGAGTGGTGGTCAATATCTCCATGGGGCAGATAGCGGAAAGTGTTTTTATCTATCTCGGCATTCCGTTTATCGCTGGTATGCTCACCAGATTTATCGGGCTGAAAACGAAAGGGGAAGAATGGTATCAAACAAAATTGCTGCCTAAAATCAGTCCGCTCACTCTTGTCTTTCTCTTGTTCACCATTCTAGTTATGTTCTCTCTCAAGGGTGAACATATTGTCCGGTTACCAATGGATGTAGTGCGGATTGCCATTCCGCTTGCCATTTATTTTCTGGTCATGTTCCTGGTCTCCTTTTACATGTCCCTTAAAGTTGGCGCTACTTATGAGCAATCGGTCACCCTTTCCTTTACCGCCGCTTCCAACAATTTCGAACTGGCCATCGCCGTGGCTATCGCCGTTTTTGGTATCAATTCCGGCGTAGCCTTTGCCGCGGTTATCGGACCGCTGGTCGAGGTGCCGGTTCTGATCAGCCTGGTCCACGTTGCCTTCTGGTTTAAGAGGAAATATTTTCCTTTTGTCAAGGAGACCCCAACCGGGGTGTGCCATGTCAGTTGCGAACAGTAAAAGCGACGCTGTGGTCTTTATTCCTAAGTTTCGAGGCTTAACAATGAGAAAAAATTTTATTTCATTCCATATGGTTATTTTTATTGTTGTTCTGGTGTCTTCAATTTCAGCCGCGCCTGTTCCTGGCGAGCCGGTCGTCCCTGTTAAAGATACTGTCACCATGGTCGATCTTGGGGCAAAAACCTGTATTCCATGCAAGTTGATGGCACCAATTCTTGAAGAGTTGAAAGAGGAATACGACGGTCGGGCTGCTGTTATCTTCATTGACGTATGGGAAGATCGAAGCCAGGGAAAACGTTTCGCCATCAGTTCCATTCCGACCCAGATATTTTACGATAAACACGGAAATGAAGTATATCGACACAAGGGGTTTTATTCCAAAAAGGATATCAAGAAATGGCTTGATATCCTTATCGAGAGAAAATAAAAATGAATTCTCTTCTTCTCGCGATTAATGAATGGATGTCAGGCGGACTCCTCCTTGCTGCTTTTGGCTGTTTTGCCTGGGGTATTGTCAGTGTTTTGTTCAGCCCTTGCCATATGGCTTCTATTCCACTTATTATTGGGTATGTGGGTGGCCAGAATTCCATTTTGAAGGGTAGGGAGGCAGTTCCCTATGCGTTCTTTTTTACCGGGGGACTGTTCATCACAATTGCTATTGTCGGTGTGGTATGCGTTTGGCTAGGAAAAATGATGGGCGATGTCGGCCCGTACTGGACACTATTACTAGGAGCAATTCTTTTGTGGGTTGCTCTGGATATGCTCGGTATTTCCAGATGTTCATTGCCAGGTGTCCAATTGGCGAAATTTCAGCTCAAGGGGCTGACCGGGGCTTTTGTGCTTGGACTTGTATACGGCATTCTGTCGGGTTCATGCACTTTTGGGTTTATCGCTCCTATCCTCGCAATTATTACAGTTCAGGAAAAAATCGCCACCGGTATTCTGTTGTTACTGATTTTTGCCGCCGGTCACTGTCTACCCATAGCGGTTGCCGGCAGTTCAGCAGCGACCGTGAAAAGGATTATTGCAAATTCTTCGTTTCAGCAAAGCGGTATCTGGTTCAGGAAAGGGGCTGGCATACTAATTGGAGCATTGGGAATTTATTTTATTACGCTCCCGTGGATTCCCTCGTGATCATGAGATGAAAAATGAGAGATTTGGTTATGAGGATAGTATTACACTTCACATGTTTGCTGATATTTTCACTGATCCCTATATGGGCTTTTTCAGCAGAGAGGGGTTTTTCTTTTGCTGTGCCTCCATATGCCAATCCGGTTTCAATACAACAGCAATACAAGCCGCTGGTTGACTATCTTGCTCAAACCATAAACATCCCGATTCGTCTGACCATATCTCCAAACTATATCAGTCATGTGATGAACCTGGGCAGGGGAAAGGTCGATATAGCATTTGTTGGCCCTTCTCCATATGTTCGAGCAAAAGATAAATTCGGCAACATAGAACTTCTTGCTAAGTTTCAGATGAAAGAGAGTATCAATGATCGAGTGGTCATCGTAGCACGCAGCGATGGTGATATCAAAACATTGGACGATATTGATAACAGCACTTTTGCCTTCGGAGATTATCAATCTTTCGGCAGTCATTTTATGCCACATTATATCCTTAATCAACATGGTTTGTCCCTCAAAGCCCTAACGGCTTATGATTATGTTGGGAGTCACGATAATGTTGCTTTAAGTGTCCTGCATGGAGATTTTGATGCTGGTGGGCTGCGTTTTGATATTTTTCAAAAGTACCAGAACAGGGCACTGCGAATTATCTTTGGACCGGTCGCTATTTCTCCCCATGTTTTAGTTTGCCGCTCTGACTTGCCGGCAACCCAGAAAAAGGCTTTGCGCCAGGCTTTGTTAAACCTGGATCAAAAAGATGTTCTTCGGGCAATTAATAAAAGTATGATCGGATTTGCT
>JBDLJI010000264.1:0-3800 GCA_039714455.1 Thermodesulfobacteriota bacterium | reverse complement strand
AGCCCGGGGGAATCTCACCCCCAGGCTCTCACAGATCCGGACGTGACAGTCTCCCGTCATCCGGCTCCTATCGTCCAGCCTTTTAGTTGAAAGGCTTTGTTTTATCCAACAAGATCCTCCCATCTTAAATTGCCTTTCCTAACGCATTCTTCCTCTTGCTTCATTTTATATTTCAACTCATCCTTTCTATTGGAATGCAAACACTGTTTACTCTGGCAATTATGTGTAATTTATATTTAAGTCTCCTCCCACCAATTTCAATTTTATCGATTTCAGAAAATATCCTACGATAATAGATAGTTAGCAGAAATAATTTGACTTATCTTGCAAAATATTTTCCTGGCATAAGAATTGCTTTGACAATGGTGTTATCAGGCTCCTCTGAAAGCGTGAAGCCCTCCTGTAAATCCATGATGGCTTAATCTACCCAAATTGTAGTTTACAGGAGGGTTCACCACATTATCAGCAGAAAGTCAGAGCAAGAGGCTACACTGTTAAAACGCAGCGTTACAAGTCCACATATCTGCTGATATGTCTGACAGTGTCAAGTAGAAAAGACCTATCCATTGCCCCCTGTTTTATTGGGTATAAAAGCTGTAAATTGTCGGCAACTGCAACTATCAATTCCTGCTATCCATTGAAAGTTATGAATCATTCCTGAAATATCAAGATGTATGGTGGATATGTTGAGTCAAATTTTGTATGACAAAACTGTAGATGTTGGCAAGATATATAGACCATTGAATATAATATATTGAAGTATTAAATCTTTAGGACAACAACAAAACTAAACACTCTGGCAAGGATGTTTGAGTCGTTAATTTAAATACATATAGAGCACTACCTAATATTTTCGTCATAATTATTAGTCGATGCATTGAAAAAAATATTAAACAAGGAGGAGGTATGTTTCTTACAAACACTGAGGAAATACCCGGTAAAAAGGCTACAGCTTTTTATGGAGTTGTTTCTGGAAGTTCGGTCAGAGCAAAACATGCGGGCCGTGACTTGATGGCTGGCCTCAAGAATATTTTTGGCGGTGAACTCAAAGGTTATACGGAATTGTTGAAGGAGTCACGTGATGAGGCCATTGACCGCATGAAGTCTCAGGCTAAACAGCTTGGTGCTAATGCTATCGTTAATGTCCGTTTCTCAACTTCTTCTGTGGCAGCAGGCGCTGCAGAAATTTATGTGTATGGCACAGCAATTTTGGTGGAGTAAAGTTATGGATCTAATAATTTTTATAATTCTTGTTTCGCTAGGCTATTTTTTCGGTCGGAGTGCTGAAAAGAAACATTACAAGTCCATCTTGGATCGAGAGAAGAAATGGTTGCAGCAACCAACTACTTCAAGCAGGTATATCCTTGAAGATGGCAGGGAAATAAAACAAAGTTACCTTGCGACAGGCAATGTTGTGGTATCGGTGGATTATTTTAAGCGGATTCTCGCTGCACTCCGCAATTTTTTCGGCGGCAGTGTTCAGTCTTATGAAACGCTTGTCGATCGAGCAAGACGGGAGGCTGTGTTGCGAATGAAGGAATCCTGTCCTGAAGCCGATCAGGTTATAAATTTGCGCTTGGAAACCTCCTCCATTTCCAAAGGAAGGAGTAATCAGATCGGCACGGTGGAAGTATTGGCCTACGGTACTGCAGTTTATTTCAATAAGTGATTCGATGGAATATAGACCTTCTCTGCCCGAGCATAACGATAATGTTTCTCATGAACAGCCGGTCAGAGAATTTATTTTGTTGTTTTCGGGATTAACGATATTTCTGCTGATTGCGTTCTGGACTCTTGGATTGTTTGTTGATATAGCGGTGAATTATATTTCACCGGATATGGAAGCGTTGATATTTTCCCCTTTTGATGCTTCAGCGTCAGAATTGGCCGATGAAGGCGAAATGCAACAGACGGAACTACAGCAAATGGTTGATGAACTCCGTAAGTGCATCCATATTTCCTATCCTTTAAAGGTTTACCTGGTCGAAACAGATAATGCGAATGCCATGGCACTTCCTGGTGGACGGATTGTCGTATTCAGCGGTCTGCTAGACAAAGTACAGTCGGAAAATGGTCTTTTTTTTGTTCTGGCCCATGAACTGGCACATTTTAAAAATAGAGATCATCTGCGGGGAATAGGCAGGGGAATTGTATTTACCGCGTTGGCAGCTTTTATGACAGGTGCCGGTTCAGATCTTACCCAACTCTTTACTCCTACAGTAAATTTCAGCGAGGCTAAATATTCTCAAAAAAGGGAGAGTATGGCTGATCAGCAAGCCTTGCAGGCCTTGGCTTGTTATTACGGACACGTGGGTGGTGCTACGGAGTTTTTTGAAGCAATGAAGCCAGATGAAAATGATAGTGTCATTATGATAGGGCATTATTTTGAAAGCCACCCGGAAGCAGTAGAACGTATAGAAGATTTACACCGATTGACAAGAGAACTGGGTCTTGATGCCGAGAACGTGTTGGACTTGCCTGCAGTATTGATTGAGAAATAATAGCAGAAAACCGGATCAAGTTTTAATTAAATAATTTAATACTTCTGCAACAGGTCGGAAGCAATTTGTAGCTAAAACCATTAAAGATAATTACCAATTGTTTAATCAAATCACCTCAGGAAGGGCCAAACACTGGCAAATTATATTGACTTAAAAATTAATCTAAAAATTATCTTTATGGAGTTGTCCTAGATAATGCAAATTATTAATGATGGCATCATTATAAAGTAAACTTGGTTTCCAAGAAATAATACTCAGCGCCAGATCCTTATTCCTCTTCTAGTTATATTTTTTTGAAACTAACTTGTTTTTTTTATTATTAAAAAGTTACTCCTACAACTCATTCCACTTAGGAGTAGTTACGATATTTTTTCACTTTTGCAAAAAGAGGCATAATTTTTGCTGATCCTCATAGAATTGATAATTTTCTGTTTATAAAAAAATGATGCATAATCCAAAGCATTAAGGAGGGAACCGATGAAAAAAATTATTTTAAGCATGATTTGTGGTTTGTTGCTTGTATTTCCTGCAATGAGCCTGGCAGCAAGTTTGTATGGCTCCGTGGGAGTTGGCCCAGCCTGGGTGTCTGATTCTGATGTCAGTGTAGATGGTTTTTTTGATGGTACAGCTGAGTTTGATACAGGATACTTTGTTGGCGCAGCAGTAGGATATATGAGGGAGCCATTCCGGCTGGATGCTGAATTATCATACATGGCAAGTGACATGGATACATATGCTGGTTTCCCTGCAGATGCAGAAATAGATGCATTAACATTTCTAGCGAATGGGTATTATGATTTTAATACTGGAGGCCCAATGAAACCATATATCACTGCTGGTATCGGCGCCTCAACAATTGAAATTAGTGAACCTGGCTTTTCCGATGAAGATGACACAGTGTTCGCTTATCAAGTTGGGTTTGGTGTTGGTTATGAGTTAAGTGAAACTTTGATACTCGACTGCAGGTATCGTTTTATGAGCGGACAAGATATGGAATTTTCAGCAGGTGGCAGCACCGTCGAGGTTGAAATAGCAAGTCATAATCTTACAGTAGGTGTACGTATTCCGTTTTATTAAATACCAATAAAAAAAATATAAAGGGGGCAGGATAATTACATCTTGCCCCCTTTTGCGTTTCAGAAAGTTGTTGCGCTTTTAAAGATTCAATATAAACAATACATATAGTATTGTTAAGTAGCCGACTGTAGATAACTGCTTCTATGTTGGTTCCACTGTCAAGCCTTTTCGATAATTAACCTCTAGCAAGTATTTTTTCGCAATAGTTGGGCTGGTTCTTTC
>JBDLJI010000263.1:0-3801 GCA_039714455.1 Thermodesulfobacteriota bacterium | reverse complement strand
CTTAACAATATCAGATATTATTTTATACAGGTTTCAATGCCGGTTTGTTCATTCGGTATAAGAATGCAATCGTTGTAAATGTTATTGTGCCTGAAATTACTCCCGCCCAAGTCCAGTTCAAGGCAAGCATAAATGATTCGGATAATGCCATTAATATAGCAGGTGATAGTATAAAAACTCCAACTAATGAGCCATAACCAAGCGATAAACAAAAAAACATCCAACGAGATTTATCGTAGAAAGAAGAATTACGATTAAGTTTACTCATGATAATCGGAGTTAGAATAAGAGACGGTATATATGTCACCCAAAGAGGGACAGAAATCAAACCAAAAAACGACATACCAAGAATGCTCTGTATTGTTGGCGGGCCTCCCCAATTATATGGGTCAAACAAGACAAGCCCTGTAGTTGCTGAAACAGGCATAACTGTGAGCATGATAATTATGCTGATAATAACTTTCATCATGTATAAAACATCCTTGCCATAGGTTGTAGTTTTGCCGTTGCCCGAAAGACTTAACACTATAAACCATATTGTTAAGTCCAATTTGTTGCCCATTTTGTTATAATCAATCCTCTCTTGAAAGACAAATCTCAAAAACAAACCTATGGGAGGTGAGACATGAAAATCAGTGAAGCTGCAAAGTTCTTTTTGAATTATCACAAGTCAAATTCTAAAAAAAAATACATTCACAAATTATAAGCTAATTCTCACAAAATTTTCTGCCGATTTCGGTCATGTTCTTGTTATTTCAATAACCCAAAATGACATTCTTGATTTTCTTTCAGGGATAAATAAAGCCACTGCCCAGAATACCAAGATACATCGCTTCAGGATTCTCTCTTCATTTTTCAACTTCACTATTAGTTCATACAATATTGGGTGCGACAATGAGCATGAATTTTTCAAATCTGCCCTGGATGCAATTTCCCAAGCGGAGGCTGTATTAAGTCTCGCCTGCGGCGTCGGCGTCCAGTTCATGGCGGAAAAATTCCATGCCACACCTGTCTATCCGGCCTTGAACACTACTTTTTTAGGGGCTGTTGAGCGGCCCGGCTATTTTACGGAAAAATGTCAGGCCTGCGGCAATTGCGTACTGGCGGCAACCGGCGGAATCTGTCCTGTTTCCAGGTGCGCCAAACGACTTTTGAATGGTCCATGCGGCGGTGTATCCAACGGTAAATGCGAAATCAACAGGGAACTTGACTGTGCCTGGTGCCTTATCGTCAATCGTCTGGAAGCCCTTGGCAGGTTGGATGATTACGAAGAACTCTTCCCGTTGAAGGACTGGTCTAAAGATCGGGCCGGTGGACCAAGAACCTTTAAAGTTGAGGGGTATCTACCGTGAGCGTCAAGACTGGCAGCAAACTGGAGCGTATATTGGCAGCCGGGCACCTGGCTGTGACTTCCGAGTGTGGCCCCCCGCGCGGCAGCGACCCTGATGTGATCATAAAAAAAAGTGAGCTTCTCAAAGACTATGTGGATGCAATAAATGTAACTGACAACCAGACGTCAGTTACCCGTCTCAGCAGCCTGGCGGCCTGCATCCACTTGAAGCTTATGGGGGTGGAGCCCATCCTGCAGATGGTCACCCGCGACCGGAACAGGATCGCTCTGCAGAGCGATATCCTCGGGGCGGCCTCTTTTGACATAAATAATGTCCTTTGCCTTTCCGGGGACCACCAGATATTCGGGGATTGTCCTGACGGCCAGAATGTCTTCGACCTTGACTCCATGCAGTTGCTGCAGACAGCCAGGCATATGCGGGACAACGGCAAGTTCCTGAGCGGCGATGATATTAAGCGGCCTCCCCGGATGTTTGTCGGTGCTGCGGCAAACCCCTTTGCCGAGCCTTATAAAATTCGCGTTCCCCGCCTGGCCAAAAAAATTGCCGCAGGTGCAGAGTTTATCCAGACCCAGTCCATTTATAACCTGGACAGGTTTGGAGAATGGATGAACGGTGTACGGGACCGGGGCCTGCACGAAAAGGTTTATATCCTGGCCGGGATTACCCCGATGAAATCCCTGGGAATGGCACGCTACATGAAAAACAACGTGCCGGGAATGGATGTTCCTGATGAGATTATTGATAGGTTAGCAGGGGTTCCCAAGGAAAAACAGGCTGAAGAAGGAATTACTATTTGTCTGGAAACCATCGAACGCCTCAAGAAAGTGAAAGGCGTCAGCGGATTCCATATCATGGCAATAGAGTGGGAGGAAATGGTACCGGAGATTGTCGAACGCGCCGGTCTTTTTCCGAGGTCGGAGATCAACGACGAATAAAATTAATTTAAGGGTATCAGTGGGACGACATGGCATGTAACGAGAAAATGATTATCGAAGTTATGTATAAGGCTGATTACTGTCTGCTTTGTTACTACATGGATGAAGCTGTCCGTGATATCCTGCCTGATTATGCCGAGCACGTGGAATACCGCAGGGAAAAGTATTTAAAACAGAAAGAATTATTGGACTTTTGCAGGGCTGATAATTGATTGCTGCTAAAATTGCAGGGTGAATTTATCCCATCTCAATTCCTTTGAGAATTATCTCGGCCGCAGGTCCTGCTTTTTTCATGAACTTTACAATTCTTTTCAACTACAAGCCGCAATATCACAATTCCCGTTAAAATATACCCAATTATTATGGCAATTATTCTCGGGGATGAATAGGTTTACTATTTGAGATGCAGGGAATAAAAAAAAGTCTGACAATAGAAAAAACAGGGAATAAATGAAAGGATACGTCCATATATATACCGGAGATGGAAAAGGAAAAACCACGGCCGCCCTTGGCCTGGCAATCAGGGCAGCGGGTGCCGGTCTGCAGGTTTTTTTGGCCCAGTTCATGAAGGGGCGGCAATACAGCGAATTGAAAACTTTGAGCAGACTTTCGGACCAGATATCGGTGGAACAATTCGGCCTGCCACGGTTTATTAATGGAAAACCCTCTGTGCCTGACATTGAAGCTGCCCGCCATGGTCTTGAAAGGGTGAAATCCTCCATGCTGTCAGGACGGTTTGATATGGTTATAATTGATGAAGGAAATGTGGCGGTAACCTATGGCCTGCTCTCCAAGCAGGATCTCCTTGACCTCATTGCTATGAAACCCGAAAACCTGGAGCTTGTTATTACCGGTCGGGGCGCACTACCGGAAATCATTGACAAGGCGGATCTTGTGACCGAGATGAAAGCGATCAAACACTATTATGATAATGGGATCGATGCCAGGGTTGGAATTGAAAAATAAAGAGATAGCGGCTTTAACCGTTCAATATAATATCCGCAGGTTGTTTAAATGACCATCAACTGGCCTGAAAAATTTGCCCGCAAGGGACATGAAATATTTCTGTCGGGATTGCCGATTGCCCTTCATTGTCATCATTACAATATGAATTTGCAGAAAACTCTGGAGTCCTCTCTCGGCAGTGAAGGAGCTCTGCTTATCTACCAGGCGGCAGAGGAATCAAGCTATGTTGGCTTTACTTCCTTTCTGAGGCACCACCCAAAAATTAGTACAATCAAATCAAAACTGTAACTGGCCTCGACCTGGTAGATGCAGCCATAATTGTACTCCTATATTAGGGTGATGTAGATAAAGGTTATTCATCGTCCTTTCCTAAACCTTCTGCAATTTCTCTAAATTGTTCTAAAGCGGCTTCAAGGTCTTCGACGATTTCGGCGGCGATGATGTCCGGGTCAGGAAGGTTCTCGGAATCTTCCAGGGATTCATCTCTGAGCCAGAAGATATCGAGGCTGGCCTTATCGCGGTTGATAAGTTCTTCGTAGTCGAATGCA
>JBDLJI010000262.1:0-3805 GCA_039714455.1 Thermodesulfobacteriota bacterium | reverse complement strand
CCATTGTTGCCGCATTGCAAGAAATATTGTTCTATCGAAACTTGACTAAACTTCAAATGAAAGAGACTTTGTGGTAAAGGTTCGGGCAACAGCCCGTTGAGTTTTGTCATTTGAAAATCTGACTCAACATATCCACTGGACATGTTGAAACTTTAAGAACCATTCAAGGGTTCCGATTGATAGACATAATATGGAATTTTAATACAGTTAATTACTCTTGTCTTTGTTAAACATCTATTCTTAAAGTTGTTTTGAGAGCTTTTTCCCCTCTTCAATCTGGCTTGACGACATCTGTGTTAAAAGAATTTCTTTATTATATTTTGATGTTGCATTCCCCTGTGAAGCAGCAAGATTAAGCAGTACATAAGCCTTCACATAATTTTGAGAGACGCCTTCTCCTTTATAATACATTATCCCTAATAAACTTTGAGCTTTAACGTCACCCTGATCTGCAGCTTTTGTGAACCAATGCACAGCCTTCATGTTGTCTTGAGGAACACCTTCTCCATTATAATACATTCCCCCTAATAAACTTTGAGCTCTAACTTCCCCCTGTTCAGCAGCATTAGTAAACCAATGCAC
The DNA here is from genome assembly GCA_039714455.1 of Thermodesulfobacteriota bacterium. Lineage (GTDB taxonomy): Bacteria > Desulfobacterota > Desulfobulbia > Desulfobulbales > BM004 > BM004. The sequence continues at coordinate 3,223 of JBDLJI010000262.1, read as the reverse complement.
AGCCTTTTTGTAATCTTGAGGGACTCTTAACCCATTATAATAAATTCTTCCTAATAAACTTTGAGCTCTAGCTTCCCCCTGTTCAGCAGCTTTTGTGAACCAATGCACAGCCTTCATGTTGTCTTGAGGAACACCTTCTCCGTCAAAATACTTAGCAGCCAAACTAAATTGAGCATTAGCATTCCCCTGCTCAGCAGCTTTGGTGTACCAATGCACAGCCTTTTTGTAATCTTGAGGGACGCCTTCTCCCCTGTAATACCTGGCACCCAAATGAAATTGAGCACTAGCATTCCCTTGTTTAGCAGCTTTGGTGAACCAATGCACAGCCTTCATGTTGTCTCGGGGGACCTTTGATCTTATTCCCGATAAATACATTGTCCCTAATAAATTTTGGGCACCAGCATCTCCCTGTTCAGCTTTTGCTTTGGTTACTAAAAAATTCTCATATTTATATTTTGAATTTGATTCAGCTCTTACTTGTACCGTCAAAAAAACAGAGATGAATCCCAATATAAAAAATAGCACCTGCACTCTATTTGCCAGTTTCATAACGACTCCTTTCTCAAAGGAAACCTGCTCGTCCTCATGTCTTTTGTACAATTAATAGTTTTATGGAAGAAGAAAATGAGCAAAATTCCAAATAATTTTATCACATCCCTTATACAATAGTTATCATTCATGCAATGAAGTAGCAAAAACTATGCCTCTTTTTAAAGGAGGAAAAATAAAGGTTGAGACTTATATATAAAAAATACACTCTATATATATATCTGCCTGATAAGAAAGGATTAAATTGGTGTGTGAAAATATCTTTGCCCATTTTATTGGACAAAAGTTTCTTTAAAGTAGTTTCCTTTTAAGACAATAAATGCAGATAATGAATTATGTCTAGTGGAAACAGCGTTTACCCCGTGACTATGATCCATCTTCAGTTTGACTTTTAACTCTCTAGGAAAGAGTTGAGATTGCCACTGGAGACGTTGACACTTTAAGAGTCATTCACGAGGTAAGATGTATAACAGCAATCGCAAGTCGCTAATACCCAAGAGATGAAATGAAGTCCCCCAGATAAAACAGGGGTAATGGATAGGTCTATATCAACCTCCTTCACAGTAGTGCCGCTGTTGTACGGCGACTGAACAACTTTGCACTTTCGGTTAGCTTTTCCGGTGCACCCATTACATAAAGAATATCGTCAGCAAAAAAAGGTGCATCCACTTCAGGATTGTGGAATGTTTGTGAATCGCGGCGCACTGCGAGCACTGTCACGCCATGTTTTTTCCGCAGTTCAAGTTCGACCAGCGACTTGCCCACCATCTGTGAACCCTCCTCTACACGCATGGAACTGACTTCAACGTCAGGGAGGTGAAGCTCTAAACTTGAGAACACGGAAGATTTTCTGGAAAGATTACGGAACATTTCATACCCGTCAGACCGGAGTTGGATGACAAGTTTGTCTATTTCATTCCTTGGGATAAGATATTTAGCCAGGACACGGGAGAAAATTTCCACCGATGTTTCAAATTCTTCAGGAATAACTTCATTGGCTCCTAATTCATAGAGTGCCTGCATTTCCATAAGGTACCTGGTACGAACGATCACATGAGCCTTTCTGGTCAGTCTCCGTACATTTTCGGTGATTCCTCGTGTGGCGGCCGGGTCGTTGATAGCTATGACAACCACGGTTGCATTCTCAATACCAGCATGGCGCAACACCTCTTCGTGAATGGCATCACCATAAAAAATCGGCTCGCCTTTCTCCCGTTCTGTCTTCACGGTATCGGGCGACATTTCGATTACCATATAGGGGATGCCTGTCATTCTGGCGGCACGAGCAACGTTTCGGCCGTTTAAGCCAAAACCGATAATGACCAGATGCTGCTTCAGCTTTTTATGGCTTTTCTTCTCCGGCATAGGCCAGAGCCCGGTTTTCAGCTTAACCGGGGCCGGAATTTGTAGAATGCGGTCGGCAAAACGCGGGGCCAGGGAAATAATAAAAGGTGTTGCCGCCATGGTCAGGACAGCCACAGCCAAAAATAGCTGGTAATGATCGGATAGAAGACCATGTTCTAATCCGGTTCTGGAGAGGATGAAAGAAAACTCCCCGACCTGACAAATTAATAGTCCTGTCAAAATTCCACTGCGCAGGGGAAAACCCAATAGTATTGCCGCACTACTGGCGATGAGTGCTTTAAGGATAAGAATTCCGACTGAAGCGATCAGGATAATAACAATATTGTTGATAAGAAAGCCGGTATCCAACAGCATGCCGATGGAGACAAAAAAGAAGCTGGTAAATACATTGCGAAAGGGCAGGATATTGCCAAGAGCCTGATGGCTGTACTCGGACTCAGAAATGATCAACCCCGCTATAAAAGCTCCCAAAGCAAGCGATAGACCGGCATTTGAGGTTAGCCAGGCGATGGCGAGGCAAATGGCGACAACACTTAACAGAAAAAGCTCTTTGCTGCGCGTGCGGGCAACCTGGTGTAAAAGCCAGGGTACCAGCCATTTGGCAGCAACCGGAACCAGGCTGATGATTACAATGCCTTTGGCCGCAATGATAAAAATGTCACTGTTAATTTCGCCCGGCCGACTCCCGGCCAGCAGGGGAGTAATGAGAATCATCGGCACTATGATGACATCCTGAAACAGCAGGATTCCCAACCCGGTGCGGCCATGGGGTGTGTCTACCTCGGCTCTTTCCTGAATCAACCTGAGAACAATCGCTGTGCTCGATAGCGAAATCAGAAAACCATAAAAAATTGCCTCCGGGGAAGAAAGCCCAATCTGGCGAGCAATAACAAATACGGCAAGAATTGTCAGGCCGACCTGGAGAGTCCCGCCGACAACAAATTGTTTCCTGATTTCAATTAGTTTTTTGAAGGAAAATTCGATGCCGATGGTAAAAAGTAATAAAATCACGCCTATTTCTGCAAGCACCTCTACTTCATGAATAGCCCCAACCAGTCCGAAACCATACGGTCCTGTCAATATGCCGGTTATAAGAAGCCCGACAACCGCCGGAAGGCGGATAAAGTGAAATAACAACAAGACAGCAACAGCGAGTCCGAAAATAATGACTATGTCAGTGAGCAGCGGAATTTCCATATGCCTTACTTAACTCCGTAGTCTTGCCTTATTGTTGCACCTTATTTTTTCAATGCCTGGGCAGCATGACCCTAAAAACTGTCCTTTTGGGTAGATTATCTATAATTTTCAA
>JBDLJI010000261.1:0-3811 GCA_039714455.1 Thermodesulfobacteriota bacterium | reverse complement strand
TCGAAACCTAGAATCCTCGAACCCTGTGTCTTTTTATCTTTAACCTTTTTTACTTCAGTCAATGTCCTCCCAGCATACCCTGATCAACCGGGTGGTCTTGTCAGTAACCCTGTAGCGGTGCTCGATGCGAAGGCCGGGCAGGGCAAGTATAGAGTCATCGGCGCATAATATTGGCACCAATCCTCTGGTATGCCGGTCAATTTTCTGATCGCTGAGAAAATCACTTACTTTCTTGCTGCCGGGCGCTCCAAGCGGATGAAAGCGGTCTCCGGGTTTAGGCCCTCTTAGTGTGAGCGGAAAAGAGAAGAGGGAGGAATCCAGATGTTCCCCTATTGGAAAGATTTCTCCTGAAACATCTTTGTTTTTATTGATATGTTCCACTACCAGTTTCTTCCCCAGTTGTGGAAATTCAAAAATGCCGGGCTCCGGTATGCTGGTTTCTGGAAATTCAACCCCGTTGGTAGAAGAGAGATCACCGCGCAGTGAACCCCGTCCCCGGGGATAAGTAAAACAAAGCTGTTCACTGTTTTTTGTAACCCGAAGACCGTCAGAAAGGTGCAGGTTGCCATCAGGTGCATTCTTTATGGCAAGTTCCAGGAGATGCTCTATCTGTCGTGACCGTGCTACACAATCCATTACCCAGCAGCATTTTTCCAAGAGCCTTCTTTGGATGGCACGGGGTTCACGTTTGAAACGTTCAAGATTGAGAAAAAGTTTCTGGCTGTTCGATTCAGCCGGTTGGTTGTTATCGGCTTTGATCTCTTCAAAGGTCCAAGGGATGGTTGAGACAGTTTCTTTAAAAACAGACTCTGTAATATTTTCCAGGAATTCTTCTTCGTCCTGTAGAATATTCGCCGTGCGTAAAAGGGTTTGCCTGATATCAGGATTGTAGCCCTCAGCCAGGTACGGCAACAGGTCATTTCTAATACGATTCCGCAGGTAAACGTTCTCCGTGTTCGAGCTGTCAAGCAGAAATTGGATGGAATTTCTTTCAAGGTATTCAAGGAGCCTGGATTTGGGTAAGCCCAGAAAAGGACGGATAATTCTGCCATCCCGAATGGTTTTCATCCCTGAAAGTCCCTTACGGGCTGTTCCTCTGATAAGGCGCAGAAGAATTTCTTCTGCCTGGTCATCTGCAGTATGCGCTACTGCAATTTTTGTTGCGCCCCATTTTTCGGCAGTCTTTTCAAAAAAATCATACCGCAGTAATCTGGCTGCATGTTCAATGGAAATTTTCTGTTTAGCTGCCAGTCCTTTAGCATCAACGCTTCCGGTGAAGAAATCTATCCCAAGGTTATTTGCAGCAGCTTCAACATGGGTTTTTTCCTCGTGTGACTCATCCGGCCTGAGACCATGATTGACATAAACAGCGGCCAGGGTAATATGCAGATCTGGAGCCAAACGGGCCAGAACATGCAGAAGTGCCAGGGAGTCCGGGCCGCCCGAGACACCGATGAGTATCCTGTCTCCGTCCTGTACGAGCTGCTCCTGCCGAACTATTTTCAGGGTTTCTTTTTCCAGAGGATGCATGTGTAAATCAGATTTAATGAGTCAGGGATATATGAAAAACTTTTTGAAAAATTATTTACAGAAATTATCAAAAGCAGCGATTGGTCTTGATTTTGTCTCCGCTGCATACAGTTATGGGAATTTTACCATTTACTGCCTCATTGGACCCGAAGAAAAAATTATTCATTTGACTTTTGCGCCAAACAAACATGAACTGGCCCAAAAACAATTAAGCGGTTTAGACAACAGCGTTGTTTTCAAAACCCTGAAACAGAAGGATTTTCTCTACAATACCTTTTTAAAGGACTATTTCACAGGAAACCTGTCCAGATTTCCAATCAAAATTGACTCACCCTTTATTGGTGCCGGTACACCTTTTCAACAAAGGGTCTGGAGACATATTTCTGCTATACCTTATGGCAGCTGTATTACCTATCAGAAATTGGCTGAACTGGCCGGTTCGCCCAAGGGGGCGAGGGCGGCCGGAACGGCCTGCGGAACAAATCCACTGTCTTTAATTATTCCATGTCACAGGGTGGTAGCTCAAAACGGTCTGGGTGGTTTTGCCGGAGGCTTGGCCATAAAAAAATCCCTGTTAACCCTTGAGCATACAGGGAGCAGCTGCATTTACTAAACCGGCGAGTAAACTATTCCTGTCTTGAGAAGGGGGCGGTTGATTCATCAGGCATTACTGCAGGATTTTCCTCCTGAAGTTCTTCCAGCAGGGCAGGATCAATTTTTCTGATCTGCTCTTCAAGTATGGCAACATTTTGATGTACCTTGTCCAGCAGGTCTGTTTGAGGAAATTTGATCAGTATCTCATTCAACAGTACATGGGAATCAAGAAGAAGTTCCTTCTTTTTTTCAATGTCCGGGGTTTTGCCTGCCCGGATAAAGAGTGATGCCGCCTCTTTCCGCATCTGCCCGGCAGCCAGGTTGGCAGCTTCAACTATCTTTATGTGTGCCTTTTCCCCGTACTCGGTACCCATGAGGATTTCGAAGGCTGATATGGCTAAATCAAAGCGTTGAGAATCCATGAGAAGGACAGCTGCGTCCCACTGTTCAGTCAATTCCATTTCCTGAATGCGACGTTGATCCTTAGTTTCCTGCAGTTCAGCCTGGGCGACCTCGTAATATGTTTTCTGCACTACTGCCTGTAAGTCTGCGGGAAGATAGTAGTTTGTCATGTTTTTAAGAATATCTGTTGCCTCAGTGAATTTTTTTTCTGTGATCAGAGAGTCGATTTTTACCAGTTGTCTGCCAAACCAAAAATTCAACTGCTCAATTGCAAAAGTTTTGAGCCGTAAGGCGCTCACTGCAAAGGGACTGCCGGCATGTTCAGTTGCAAACGTATTTATTTTTTCATTTAAGGCTACACTGTGAACCTTGTAATCATAAATCAGGAATTCACGCAGGAGTTTTATATATGCGTGCATGCCCTCGGATTCAAAATCAACAGAACGCAGGAAAGCCAGTTGATCCATTGCCCACGATTTTTCCGCCTCAATTGACCTGTGCGCCCGAATGAAACTTTCATAGTGCGATTCTGCAGCAGTAATATTGCCGCCGGCCAAAAGAAGATCAGCAATTTCCAGCTGTAGGCTGAGGGGCTCTACTGAAAGGTCGTCTGAAGTAAGCATTTTACTAAGATGTCTTGCCGCTGCTTCAAACTGACCAGTGTATTGCAGAGCAAGTCCATAGTTCAGTTGGGTAAAGATTGCCGGTTCCCGGTCAGGATAGTCAGTTGAGAGGTTGGAATACTCCAGGATAGCTTCTTGGAAATTTTTATTTTCCACATGTGATATAATAATTTTCTGGGCTTCATCAAAGGAATATTGCGGTTCTTCTTTTATTAACTCTGGACGAACTGAAGTCTCCATGGCAAGAATTTCACCGCACCGGCTTTCCAAAAAAGCTATATCAAGCTGCTGCATTCTTTTTGGGTCAATCATATCGGTTTTGTCAACAGGAACGGTTTCTGTCTGTTGCATTCTTTCAAGCAGTGAATTGTAACCTGTCAATATCCATTCCAATAACTGTAGGCATTCAAAACTTCTTGCTGAAAATTTCTCCGCCAGTTTGTTTTTGTCTGTGAATTCAGAAGTTGCAAGCCACTGGTCAAGTTTGATCTGGTATTCATTGAGGCGCTGTTGGACAAACTCCAAATCAGCATAATTGACAGGAATTCTCTCGATCTGTGTTGATTCATCGCTGTCTAAAACAGGCTCCTCTAAAGAAACCTGCGGAGGGGAGATGATATCGTCTTCAGCTTGTATGGACGGTTCAGTTTGCGGTTGTTGTA
>JBDLJI010000260.1:0-3836 GCA_039714455.1 Thermodesulfobacteriota bacterium | reverse complement strand
TTGCAGATATAAAGCAGCATGAGGAGTCACGAGAGCAACAGCAAAATGATGGTTCAGTAAAGGCTCCAGAACCGTGCTTTTTCACAAACATGTCGAAGGAACAACTGAATAAACTGTTTGAGGACAATTAACAACAAGAGGAATATCAATCCTCATTTCTATAAGGAGATTTAATCATGAAGAATATTGCTAAAGACTTTCCATATATCATTCACGCATGTCCGCCAACTGTTGGTGCATATCCTACCCATACACACGGGCTAACCGAAATTGGAATGCCAGAATTCATTGTTGACCCACTTGCATTTGGGCCTCAAGGGAATGCCCAATTAATCAATGATTCTTACCTGTATCTTTACAGGCCTGAAAACGCTGATGTTCTTGATCAAATAATGAAAGGGGAAACAGCAACAGTTAACTCGAAAGAACTCGATCCGGCCCGGTCCGGCGAGCACAACATATGTTTCAGGAGGGTTGGGATAGATTTTGAAGCCGTTAAGCAAGCTTACGAAGGGCTTGATCTAGAAAAAATTGCAGACGTAATAAGTTTTATCCAAATCTATGTGGAGGGAGACAACTTCGCTTTAGCTGATGACTATTACAAAGGCGGAGTTAAGGGGTAATCACAAATTAATACCGGACCTCATAGGATAGCAGGGAACCTTCATGCTCACATCAACTGTTGACAAAAAATCTTCCTCGAAGATAATGACACCTGACGAAGTGGCAGCATTTTGTCAGAAAAGCACCAGTTGGGTTTACGCTCACTGGGAAGAACTTGGAGGTGTGAAGCTCGGAGGTTCCCTGTTATTTCCAAACAAGGAGGACTTTTATGAGCGTTTATTTAATAAAAGGCAAGGGATGGCGGTACGACTTTACGCTAAACGGAAAACGACACACGGCAACGTGGTTCAAGACAAAAAAGGAGGTAAAAAGAGCAGAAGCACAAAGAAGGGAAGAGTTGAGCAAACCGGTGGAGAAGACCTCAACAGACATGGCATTCTTGGACTTGGTTAATGCCAGGCTCGATTTTATGAAAGAATACAGGTCAGAGCGTCATTATCAGGACAGTGTCTATATGGGAAAACGCTGGATACAGGAATGGGGCCAAATGCTTTGCGGGGAAATTAGCAAGGCCATGGTTGAACAATTCATTCTCCGACGGGCCAAGGTATCACACCATGTCGCCAACAAGGAGATACGCTGTCTGAAGGCTACGTTCAATTACGGCATCAAACGGGATCTGATATTGAACAACCCTGTTAAAGGCATGACGTTCCTTCCTGTTGAAAAAAAGGTTAAACGTATGCCGACACCTGCCGAAATTGACAGAGTGATAGCTGTAGCCAAGAAGGGGGACCAAGACTATTTGATGGTAATCAGGGACACTATGGCACGGGTCAGCGAAGTTAATAGGCTTGTCTGGGATGATATTGATTTTGAAAACCAGGCCATCACGCTCTACACCAGAAAAAAGAAAGATGGTAGTTTAACGCCCAGATTGATTCATATGACAAAGAGATTGTACGGTATATTATCCCTTAGGTTCGCGGAAAGAGACCCTGGGAAGCCATGGGTATTCTGGCATCGGTATTGGAGCCGTAAGGCTAACAAGATGGTGGAAGGGCCTTATCAGGATAGGAAATTGATTATGTCAACACTTTGTCAGAAGGCAGGTGTACCATATTTCCGCTTTCATCCTTTGAGGCATTCTGGAGCTTCTGTCATGGACAACAATAACGTGCCTATCGGAGCAATACAACGCATCCTTGGACATGAAAATCGTACCACTACCGAGATATATCTACACAGTATCGGTAATGCGGAGAAAGAGGCTATAAATACCTTTGAAAAAGCCAGTTTGAATCATGATTCTCACACAGATTCTCACACAAAACAAAAGAAGGGATTAACCGATAAAGGCTAATCCCCTGATATTATTGGTGGGCCGTGAAGGAATCGAACCTTCAACCTACTGATTAAGAGTCAGTTGCTCTGCCAATTGAGCTAACGGCCCACTGAAGTTGCATCAACCAACTGAAATAATTATCATACCAAATTCCATGCGTCAAGCAGAATGGCGGTGTATTGTGGTGCTGTAATTAATATAAAAGATGAGGATAATATTTTGATACGCAAAAAAGAGATTCCAAGGGATCCGGTGTGGTATCCATTCACCCAGATGCGGGAGTTTGCAGATCATTCTCCATTGTCAATTGTTGCAGCACAAGGGTGCTGGCTGGAGGACGAGCAGGGACAGCTGTATCTTGACGGGGTATCGTCGCTTTGGGCTAATGTACATGGACATAGTCATCCTGTTATTGACAGAGCCATACAAGAGCAAATGAACAGGGTTTCCCACTCGACAATGCTGGGCCTTTCACATCCGGGAGGAATTGAACTGGCTCGACAACTTGTGCAGCTTGCTCCTGAGGGTTTGAGCCGTATCTTTTACTCCGATTCAGGGGCTACATCTGTTGAGATTGCCCTGAAGATGGCTTATCAGTATTGGCAGCTTCTGGGAGAGACCCAGCGCTATAAATTCCTCAAACTTTCAGAGGCCTACCATGGGGATACTATCGGCGCAGTTTCTCTGGGAGGTATGGATTTATTTCATGAAAGATTTGACAGGCTGCTCTTTGAAAGCATAAAGGTTCCAACACCTCACCTTTACCGTCATCCTTTTGCAGCAAATGATGAAAGAGATATTATCGGGCGTTATTTTGAGCTTAGTGAAGACCTTATTAAAAGGCATGCTGAGCAGGCCTGCGGCTTTATCGTTGAGCCGATCATTCAGGGTGCGGCCGGCATGATTGTTCATCCACCAGGCTACCTGAAACATTTAAGAGATGTTACCCGAAAACATAATATCCTGCTTATAGCCGACGAAGTGGCAGTAGGATTCGGCCGGACCGGCAAGATGTTTGCTTCTGAATGGGAGGACGTCTCTCCTGACCTGCTTTGCCTGGGTAAGGGCATAACAGGTGGATATATGCCATTGGCGGCGACCATGGCAACCGAAGAAATATTTTCAGCCTTTCTGGGAGATTTTAAAGAATTGAAAACTTTTTTTCACGGGCATACATATACCGGTAACCCGCTGGCATGTGCCGCAGCTCTTGCCTCACTCCAGGTTTTCGTAGAGGAAAAAACCCTGGATGACTCTGTGTTTGGTCCAAAAGCAAAAAAATATGCTGAAAGTATGGAAAGGCTTGAACAGCATGAACATGTCGGTTCGGTTCGTTACAGGGGGCTTATGGGCGGTGTGGAGATTGTAAAGGATAAAGCCACAAAAGACCCCTATCCGTTTGAAGAGCGGATCGGCTATCAGGTCATTCTGGAGGCCAGAAAGAAGGGTGTTATCCTCAGGCCCCTGGGTGACGTGATAGTGCTCATGCCACCACTGGCAGTCTCTCTGGAAGAGCTTGATTTACTCTTTGCCGTAACGGAGGAGGCGATAAAAAGAGTCGTAGGTTAAAGGTGAAAGGACAAAGGCAGAAAAGGTTTCAAGGGTTCAAGGGGTCGAGGTTTCAAGGGTTTTAAAAACTAATTAATTCGTAATGTTGAATTTCACATTTTTCCCAGTATCAGGTTTTATTCTCCTTTCCCTGTTGTTGTTTAACGAAATAAAACGACGACTATCGTTTAACAAAACGAACGATGATTGACAGACAGCCTTGAGTTTTTTTTCTTGCGTCCCCTGTCATCAAACTTATCTCTTGGCCCTATGCCCTGTGCCTTTTATTTTTTACCCCTTGAAACCCTGACCCCTGACCGCTGACCGCTGTTTTCTAATCATTCATGCAGCTTGCCATCTGCCAGTGTAAGGCAGCGGT
>JBDLJI010000259.1:0-3849 GCA_039714455.1 Thermodesulfobacteriota bacterium | reverse complement strand
CCAGACTGGCCACCTTCGGTATTATCACAGGCTTTGTTATCATGATGTCCCTTGATAATCTCCTGGGGTAACTCTCCTTTTATCAAACGCATCAATTCATGTTGCTCTTGATTTCCAGTTTTTATTAGTCTAAAATTAATTTACTCAAATAAAACAATTGCATTGAAATTTTGTTATTGGTTGAAGCCTATGACCTGTTCTGTAGCACTGAGTGAGCCAAAGAATAAATTTCACAGTCGCATTTATCGGTTTTACGCCTGTGCTGCCGTTGAAGTAAACGGACAGCGTCCATGGAAAACTCTCTCCAACATTGCCCCCCATAAACTCAGAGAACTTATTTGCGGCAGTTTAAAAAAGTGCTGCCCTTTAATTTCTTCTTAAAAATACTGAAGACTCACCGCAACAGCGATTACTGTGCGGATGCAATCATTTTAAACCAGGCCAAGTGAGGGTAAAAATGAAATTAAACAGTCAGGGAACTTCGGAACGAGTTCAGAGGTCACAGCACAGTATCAAGAACATGTTCACCGTGGATTACGCTAAAGAGAGAATTTTAAAGATTTTTAATGATGCCGGCATCACTGTGCAGGGAGAAAATAAATGGGATATCCAGGTGCATGATGAACGGTTCTACAACCGGATTTTATTGAAATGGTCATTAGGCTTTGGCGAATCATACATGGATGGCTGGTGGGATACAGAGGCTTTAGACCAGTTGATCCACAGGCTGTACACATCAGAAATTGACAGTAAAAACAATAATTTGCCTAGTAAAATTGATATGTACAAGGCTCGGATTATAAACCAGCAGACAAAAATCCGCGCCCAGAAAGTCGCACATGTCCATTACGATCTGGGAAATGATATGTACTCCAAGATGCTTGGCGACACCATGCAATATACCTGCGGCTATTGGAAACAGGCACAAACGTTAGATGAAGCTCAGGAAAACAAGCTCGATCTCATCTGCAAAAAACTGCATTTGCATAAGGGCGAAAAAGTACTGGAACTCGGCTGTGGCTGGGGAGGTTTTGCAAAATTTGCCGCAGAAAACTACGGGGTTGAAGTTGATGCCTATAATATTTCCAAAGAACAGGTAGAATACGCAAGAAAGAGAAACAAGGGACTCCCTGTTACTATACATCTTGCTGACTATAGAGACGCGCAAGGGACCTTTGACAAGGTTGCAGCCATAGGGCTGTGTGAGCATGTTGGTTACAAAAATTACGCTACATTAATGGAAGTCGCTCACCGTTCCTTAAAAAAACACGGTCTTTTTCTGCTGCATTCCATCGCCAATAATTTTTCTACAAGCCATTGCGATCCCTGGTTTAACAAGTACATATTCCCCAATGGCATGCTCCCTTCTATCAAGCAGCTTGGGGAAACAATGGAAGGATTGTTCGTCATGGAAGACTGGCATAATTTCGGGCCGGATTACGACAAGACACTGATGGCGTGGCACCATAACTTTGATCAACACTGGCCACTTTACCGGGAAAAATATGATGATCGGTTTTACCGCATGTGGAAATACTATCTTCTCTCCCTTGCAGGTGCATTTAGAGCACGGAGGATTCAACTCTGGCAGGTTGTCATGTCAAAAAACGGTGTGCCGGACGGTTATGAATCAATACGCTGATCGCAATACTTTATTTTTGGAAATTAGTTTATAATGAACATCGCAGCCAACCTTGCAGCCTATGAGGAAAAAAAGCAGCGGCTGTGCGCATCACTTCAACACTATTCAAACACCAATATCCGTTTGGGCAAGGATACTTCCAACTTATTCCGTGAGCGTAAACCCGTGGATGGACCCGGGTTAAACGTCAGGAATTTCAACAAGGTCATTCACGTAGCTTCTGAAGAGGGCTTTGTTGAAGTGGAGGGCATGACGCCTTATGTTGATTTGGCCCACGAGTGTCTCAAATATGGCGTCATGCCAACAGTAGTGCCCCAGCTCAAATCCATCACTATTGGAGGCGCTGTCACCGGCATAGGAATTGAATCGTCCTCATTTAAATACGGCCTTGTGCACGAAACGCTCCAGGAGATTGACATTCTCCTGGGAGATGGAACTACCCTGACCTGCACACCCCACAACGAGCATCGACAGTTGTTTTTCGGGTTTCCTAATTCATACGGCACGCTGGGGTATGCCCTGAAACTGAAGATCAGAGTTGTGCCTGTCAAACCCTATGTAAAATTGACCCATATTCGCCACCAGGATGCTGCCTCCTATTTTGCAGACATAGCAAATCAATGTAAACAGGATATTGATTTTATCGACGGCGTTATTTTCGGCCCAGGTGAATATTACCTGACTGTGGGAGAATATACAGACTCTGCCCCATACACCAGTGATTACACCTACAAAAAAATCTACTACCGTTCAATTCGAGAACAGAGCACTGATTATCTTAAGGTTGAGGATTATATCTGGCGCTGGGATACTGATTGGTTCTGGTGTTCCCAGTATATTTTCGCACAGAATCCAATTGTACGGCGTCTGCTTGGACCGAAACGCTTAAACTCGGTAACGTATACAGAAATCATGCGCTGGAACAGAAAATATAACATTGCACACTATTTGAATCTGCTGATGGGATTTTACAGCGAAGCAGTAATTCAGGATGTGGAAATACCATTGGAGCATTGCTCTGAGTTTTTGGACTTTTATTTTAGCACCATCAAATTTACACCTGTATGGGTATGCCCCATTCGCACTCTGGATAAAAATATAAAATTCCCCCTGTATCCCATAGACCAGGATACACTTTATGTAAATTTCGGTTTTTGGAATGTAATAAAAAGTCGAAAAAAAATGGACCCGGCCCATTACAACACGTTGCTGGAACAAAAGGTGAGTGAACTCGGCGGCATGAAGTCGTTATATTCTGATGCCTATTACTCCTCAGAGCAATTTTGGAATATTTACAGCAAAGATGAATACTTCAGCCTCAAAAACCGTTATGACCCCAAGGGGCAGTTCAAGGACCTCTATGCCAAGTGTGTACAGCATGAGTAATGTTCAGTTTAGAATAATGGCAATATTTTACGAAAAATAACAATGTTATCAAGGCTCCAGGACTGCGAAATTTCTTCGTTCCAACCTCGCATTTTTTATTGACAGTTCCGCACTTCCTTCACTAAGTTATATGCTGACCAGTAACAATTGCTGTTATTGGTTTTAATTACCGTATAAAATTTATTTCATGCATTTTTACAGGCTTGGTTTTGTCCTGTTTAAAGGAGAATTGAATGCTAAAAATCAAAGACATAATGACGAGCGAAGTATTTGTACTGCATGCTGCCCAGACTCTGGAGTTGCTCCGCTCTTTGATGCGTATCAAACATGTACGCCATGTGCCGATTGTTGAGCCGGATAATACTTTTGTCGGTTTAATGACGCACCGTGATCTCCTGGCTCAGACCATCTCGCATTTGGCAGAAGTTGATGATGAAGAACAGGAATACCTGGACCGTCATATTCACATTATGAACATCATGAAAACTGATGTGACTACAGTTGATCCGGAAATGGACGTCTGCAATGCAATCACCATGCTGCTGGAGCATAAGTATGGATGTCTGCCTGTTGTGACTGACGGGAAACTGGTTGGCATCGTTACAGAAGCAGATTTCATGAAACTGACCCTTAATCTCCTGCGCAAATCCGAAAGTTCCTGTGTTTAATCAGTAACTGACAAAGAGAATCAAATTATATTAATAAAAAGCCGGGTCTTGCTTTTCCAAGATCCGGCTTTTTAATTTTTGCCTCTCGGAAATGCGGGCTAAGTTGCTTTTTCCACCTTTACTGCACATACCTTGGCTTCCGGAATTTTACAT
>JBDLJI010000258.1:0-3861 GCA_039714455.1 Thermodesulfobacteriota bacterium | reverse complement strand
TCTGGAACGAGGACAGCTGGGTTTTCCATTTCAGCCTGGGAATGGCGTTCTGATTAGAATCTTTCGTTTAATTAATTTCTTGCATGTGTCGGTTTTGTCTTCGGCAACAAGGGACTGATGTACAACTTGACTCTGGAGGGCTCAAAATACACGAAAATTGTATGGTAGAGATTTCCAACTCATAATTTAACCCAAAATCCGCGCTTTGCAGGCGCGGATTTTTTATTTGTTTTATTTGCGTATGACGTAATTCGTCATACAATATTTGATATGATTATACCAAACCCTGATCAAGCATGGCATTCACCACCTTGACAAAGCCTGCTATATTGGCGCCTGTTACGTAATCGCCCGGCTTATCGTATTCTATCGCTGCATTCAGGCATGTCTCATGGATTGATTTCATGATGATTTTCAGTCGGTTGTTTACCTCGTCAGAGGGCCAGTTCAAGCGCATGGAGTTCTGGGCCATTTCCAGGCCGGATACTGCCACACCTCCTGCGTTGGCAGCTTTACCCGGTGCGTAGAGTATCCTGTTATCGAGAAAGATATCCACAGCTTCAGGAGTAGAGGGCATGTTAGCCCCTTCCCCCACTACAAACACACCGTTGTTGATCAGGTTCCGGGCATCTTGCTGCTGGATTTCATTTTCAGTTGCTGATGGGAAGGCGCAGTCAGCCTTATGGTTCCAGAGCGGATTATAATCTAATGACAGATCAGCAGGTGTATAAACAGCAGAAGGATATTTATCTGTATAACGTTCAATCCTTTCACGTTTAATGTTTTTCAGATGTTTAACGAATTCCAGTTTTTCAGCATCAATTCCCTCTTCATCATAGATATATCCCGATGAGTCGGAAAGGGTTACCACCTTGCCCCCCAGTTGCAATATTTTTTCAGATGTATACTGGGCAACATTGCCGCTTCCCGATACCAGGCAGGTTTTTCTTTCCAGGGTGTCATCACGGGTTGCCAGCATCTCAGCTGCAAAATATACGCAGCCATAGCCTGTTGCCTCGGGTCTGATAAGGCTGCCGCCCCAGTTGAGGCTTTTACCGGTTAAAACACCGGTAAATTCATTTTTTAATTTCTTGTACATACCGAAGAGGTATCCTATTTCCCTGGCCCCGACACCTATATCCCCGGCCGGTATATCTGTATGCGGACCGATATGCCGAAAGAGTTCATTCATGAAGCTCTGACAGAAGCGCATGATCTCATTGTCGGATTTTCCCTTGGGGTTGAAGTCTGACCCTCCTTTGCCACCTCCCATGCTGAGGGTTGTCAGGCTGTTTTTGAAAACCTGTTCAAAGGCAAGAAATTTCATAATGCCGAGGTTGACAGAAGGGTGGAAGCGAAGGCCGCCTTTATAAGGCCCTATGGCACTGTTCATCTCAACACGGAAACCACGATTTACATAGACCTGGCCTTCATCATCCATCCATGGCACCCTGAAGAAAATAACCCTTTCAGGTTCAACAATTCTTTCAAGTACTGCTGCTCTTCTATATTCAGGATTCCGGTCGAGGACGGGTTTTACAGATACCAGAACCTCTTGGACTGCCTGGTGGAATTCTTTTTCACCAGGGTCTTTTTCCACGACTTTCTTTGTGAAATCATCCATGGGATATTCTCCTGTTTTTCAGGACAGATTATTATTCGTGAGTATGACACACCGGGAACTCCCGCTGTCTACTTTTATGAGCAGAGGTTTTTCGAGCCGCACATGTTTCAGGTGTTTTGTCTCATCGTTTGTCTCCAATGATGCGAGCCATTTCCAATTGATAAAATCAGGCAGCTTTTCATCGTTTTCCGTCACAGTCAGATACTTGATACCCATGGCCGTTATATTCTGGAAAAAATGGGTGCCCTGGGAGTCTTCAGCCGAAAGCTTCTCGTTGCGCAGCTCGATCATTGCAGAGACACCGGAAATATCCTCCCATCTCACCGGAATACCAAGCCACGGGTCAGCTGAACCCCATCTTCCGGGCCCGACGAGCAGATAAGGCCTTTGATCTTTTTTGATTTTGGCATTTATTTTGCTGATCTCGGTGGATATTTGCCTGGTATCTTTAGTGTCGAATGTTTCAGGTTTTACATAGACTATATCGGCAATTTTATTGTTGATGCCATGGCCCAGGGGTTTGCTGGAATAGCAGAAGGCATTGTCGATATCATCCTGGCTTATATGCACTTCGTATTGATCTTCGCCGGCAGTCATGGGGCGAATCTGTAAAAAATGGAATTTGTTCTTTTTATCCTCATCGCCGAGGTCCACTGCAAATTCGATTTCAATATCACAGCACATACCCTTGTAGCCAATTTGCAGAAGGTCCTGCAGCAGCTCGTTAAGGGGGAGAACCCGATACTTTAGAATCCTGGCAAAGGTGACAACCTTGGGTCCTTTGGCAAAACTATCCCGAATAGAGTGTTCTTCAGGGAAATAAGTGCTTACCAGAGCCTGGACCGGTGCTTCATTTTCTGCATCATCAATGTCCCGTCTCTCAAGATTTGAATGAAGGTAATCAAGGTCCTCCGGATATCCTTTCATGCGCAGGGCATAAAAGGACTGTTGGGAATTGGCCAGTGTTTCATCAACATTTGGGAATTGGGGCAGAACTTGAGGATAACGGGGAGAAAAGAGAAGGCATTTTTCACCCTCTACAACTGTTTTGCCGAATCCCAGCGCAATCTGGGCAATGCCGTCATCTGCCTTCATTTTCCCCACAGGATAATAATTATATGACTTGACCACCCCTGAGACTGCCGGATAAATATAGTCTCCCTGCGGCTCACCGGCCAGGATCTGGATTATGACAGCCATGCTGTCCTGGCTTGTTGAATGCTTGTCTTTTTCAACGGCAAAAGCCCGGGGACCGGCAAAAAAAGTTGAACCGTAGACAAGTTTTACAGCCTTGACCAGTTGATTGAGCCGCATAGTTTCATCAGGATGGTTATTGGGCAGCATGTAGGTTTCAAAAAGGCCAGCATAAGGCTTATAAAAGGCATCTTCGAGCAGGCTTGAAGAACGAACGCTGAGAGGTTTGTGTACCTGCTGCAGGAAAACGGCCAGGTTTTTTTCAAGCCAGGCAGGAAGTTCTGCAGCAATAAACAGGGCAGTGATCTCTTCATTGCTTTTACCTTCATAATCAATAAAGAGATTATTCTGCTCCATAAATGCATGAAATCCCTCTGTGGTTATCACCAGGGTAGGGGGGATAGTTATGTCGAATTGAGGGTACTTATTACGGAGCCAGTTGTTCTTTTGGAGTTGCGATGCCATAAAAGCAAGTCCCAGGGCCTTGCCTCCCATTGAGCCGTGCCCGATTTTCACAAACTGCATTATATCAGCATCAAAGTCGCGTTCGGAAAAATGTGCCACACCTCCCTTTTCTCTGAAGGTTCGCACAGCATTAACCTGGCTGATGAGGGCCTGGCGCAGTTTGTCAACACTTTTAAAATCCTGCATGCGACTCTCATACATCCGTGATGCAAGGCCGATCTCCGACCTGGCCATGACCCAGTTTGAAAAATGATTGTTTTCTGCATGAAACAAAAAAGATTCATCCGGGATCGTTGCCAGTTTTTTTTCAAATGAATGCAGGTTGACGGCCCGGTCAATTTCCCTGCCGTCCGGCATATGAAAGACAAAATCACCGAAGCCGAGATGGACCAGAAAAAAATGATGAATTTCTTCCTCAAGGGTATGTGAGTTTTTATTGACAAAACTTGCCGGAATTCCTGAGGCTTTAAGGGCATTGCCAGATTCAGAGCTTAAAAGCAGCAGCGGTATATCAGGGATTTCCTTACGGATGTGAGAGAGCAGTTCAATGCCGGCATTATCATTAATCCTGCTGTTTT
>JBDLJI010000257.1:0-3864 GCA_039714455.1 Thermodesulfobacteriota bacterium | reverse complement strand
TGTTTTAGATAAGTCCGAAAACAAAAGGGACCAGATCAGCCAGTTACTTGCATTGGATGATAATGAGAAGCAGGAGTTTACCCTCGAAAAGGCTGCCCAGGGGCAGGAAGGCTTTACTCTGGTGCAGAATGGACTGGCAGAAGACAAGCCGTTTGCCCTTGCCTTTATTGATATCCGTATGCCGCCCGGCTGGGATGGAATTTCTACAGCCGCCCGTATCCGGGACTTGGATCCCAATATTGAGATTGTTATTGTCACCGCTTATTCTGACCGGTCACTTGAGGAGATCATTCAGGCGGTCGGCACCCCGGAAAAACTTATATTGCTGCGCAAGCCTTTCGATCATGAGGAAATTATCCAGCTGTCATTCTCGCTGACTGAAAAATGGAATCTGGCCAGGCAGGAGGAGTTGCAGAGAAATGAACTGCAGAGCATCCTCATGACCTCGCCTGCAGCAATCTTCACCGTCAATAGAGACAGAATAGTTACATCATGGAATCTGGCAGCGGAACGCATAACCGAATATTCGGCACAAGAGGTTATCGGCAAGACCTGTATCTATCAAAGAGTTGCAGTTGATCAGAGATGCAAAAAATGCGAGTTGAACTTTGAAGATCCATTGACAAAGAAGGTGAAAAATCGGGAAATAACTATAGTGGATAAATCCGGAAACCGTCATATAGTCTCCAAAAGTATCGCCTACTTGAAAGATGATAAGGGGCGGATCCTCCAGGCAATTGAAAGTTTTTGGGATGTAACCCCTCTTAAGGATGCCCATAAAGAACTTGCCAGCGAAATTGAGATACGGAAAAATATTGCAAGAGAAGCTGCAATAATGGCAGAACGGAGCAGGCTGGCACGGGAGCTTCATGATTCTGTTTCCCAGTCACTCTACAGTGTTTCCCTTATAGCGGAAACAGCACGGCACCTGGCTGAGGGCGGTGACTTGAAAAACACCCTCGCAAGCCTTAGCGAACTCAATAACACTGTGCAGCAAACTCTGAAAGAGATGCGGCTGCTTATCTATAATTTGCGTCCGGAAATTCTGAAAAAAGAAGGATTCAAGGGGGCCATTCAGCAGCGTCTGGATGCCGTGGAGAGCCGCTCCGGCATCAAGGGACAGTTGATAATGGACGGAGAAATGGATTTGTCTGAACTTGAAGAGGATACTTTCTACCGAATAATCCAGGAGGCTCTCAATAATATCCTGAAACATTCCTCTGCAACCAAGGTTACGGTTAAAGTCCAGATAAGTAGAGAGAGAGTTGAAATTGTGGTGCAGGACGACGGTATAGGTTTTGAAGCAGATGCTATTACCGATAAAGGCGGAATGGGGCTTATCAGTATCCAGGAGCGTGCCGAAAACCTTGGGGGTACATTCTCATTTGATTCCTCCCAGGGAAGAGGGGTTCTGCTGATGGTCACGGTGCCCAGAAATATCTAGCCCGCAGTCACACATTTCAGCAAAGCCCTGCATTCTTCTAATATCCCTCCCCATATTATCGGTTCCTCCGGGACTGCGACAATATGCCATCTTGAAAATTATTCGGCCTGTGAGTAATCAGACATTTAATACAAAAAAACTAAATAACATACGAAATTTTAAGAGTATCATATTTCTTGTTACATTTTCATATTTTTCGGATTTAAGCATGATGCTTATGGAGCAGATGCTGATTTAAAAAATAAAAACTCGATTATATGTTGACTTGCAATATATCTTTTGGCATAATATGGTATATGCAAAAGGTTTGTTTTTTCGTGGCTTGAAAATCATTGTTCAATGGGCGAGAAATAATCTTTCAATCAAGCCGACAAAACGTCTTGCGTTTCAACTCAGGAAAAAGTTGGGAGACCCGGACTTTATCCTGAAAGTTTTAATAATAGAGTTAGAGGTTGATGTATGGGAGAAAAATGCGATTGGCCATGTTGGAAGATTATGAATTGTGATACTGCGCAGGAATGTCCTGCCAAAAGTCGTCCTGAAACACCGTGCTGGGAAATTGCCGGTGAACTAAATGATTACAGGACAGCTATGGACATCTGCCAGGACTGTATCGTACTTATGCTCAAAACTGAGGATTCCGTTCTCAGCACTGAGGAAATGCAGACCATAATGAATCATAAGACAAACTGTGCTTTGGCAGCTTAGTTCAAGAATCGTTAGATGTTGATAACATCTGGGAGGGGGCGGGTTATCAGTTTATTGATAGTCTGCCCCCTTTTTTTATTCTCTGGATTTAATTGGGCCGAAGATTCGGGAAGGTTGATATTTCCCGAGAGCATCCTTGATGGATTGAGAGTTCTCTTGCTGGCGCAGATATGAAATCAGGATGGAGATGCTTGCTGCCACCCATTCCATTAATTCTATAAATTTCAAAGTATAAAGATTTTTCCTGCTGTCATTCAGTTGCAACAATCCGTAAGTTTCTGTGTCCTTGACCGGGATAAGGGCAACGGACTCGTAACCTTCCCTGTTGCACCTGTTTCGTGATTCCTCCTGCTGGTCAATTATTGATGCCTCTGCGATAAAATCAGTTGTGCTGTTGGTCCAGAAACTCCCTCCTCTGGTGAAATGAGGCAGAGATGAATTTACGCGGCCACGGATGATGTTGCCGCACATGCATTCAAGTTTGGGGAGGCCTTGAGGCCCTCTGACAGGTTTCCCATTATTGTCAAGCACACATAAAAAATTTTCCATTTCCACAAAATCCTGGGAAAATCCTCTGGTGACATAATAGGGATAGTCAAATCCGTCCTGCAGGCGCAGACCTATGGATTCAATACCCGTTTCTTTCTGGACAATTGTTACAATATCAGCAAAGAGAAAATCTTTCGGCTTGTTTGAGTTCAGCAGTGAGAGAATTTTTTCTGCAAACTTGTCTGAGTCAATTTTATTGAGATGGAGATTGTTTTTCATTCTGCCCTCCCTGCAATTGACGTTAAAGGCTGTAATCTTTTTAATGCGATATGGTTAAGAAGCCTGCAACGTAAAAATTTACTCGAAAAAAATGGGTAAAAAACTACACGACCATAAAATCTGATTATATTACTTTTTTAGATAAAATAAAAATATAGATGAAGTGTTCTGCAAACAGTTCCATAAAATGATAGTTACTTTACAGACTGCATCATGCGGTAATATCCGCATCTGTGACAGTCATGGATTTTCTGGGCAAAGGTGCCCTGGATCTTTCCGGCGCAGAGTGTACCTGCAACTGCCCAGCATATCCGGCCGAAATGTGGATAGGCCGGACAACTTTCATCATGATTTACATCCTGTTTGCACTGCATGTATTCCCAGCAGGGTTTGTAATGCAATTTTTCATTGTTCTGATAGGGGAAAAACATGCTTATCGTTAGACCTGTACCGTTTTTAGCCTTGATAAAACCACCATGTTCTTCAACGATTTTTTTACAGATGGGAAGGCCCAACCCGGTACCCTGACCAATTTTTTTGGTTGTGAAGAAGGGTTCGAAAACCAGGGGAAGCTTGTCAGCGGGTATTCCTTCACCTGTGTCTTGAACATTTACAGAGACGTACTCAATATGGTTTGCCTTTGCCAACTCAGTGGAGATAGTCAGAGTGCCGCCGTCCGACATTGCGTCTATAGCATTGGTTATAAGATTGTTGGTTGCCTGTTGCACCTGATCTTTTTGTAACAATACAGGTAGGTCAGTATTGTATTGAGCTTTGACAGTAATTGATTGCTCCTCGCAGATATCCTGGTAAAGATCAATGGATTTTGTAATGATCCCACTGACAGAATCTTTTTCAAAATCAGTCCGCACATTTTGGGAGTAGATGAGTACATCCTTCAAGACCTGTTCAAGACGATCTGATTCAGAAACAATGACCTCTGC
>JBDLJI010000256.1:0-3872 GCA_039714455.1 Thermodesulfobacteriota bacterium | reverse complement strand
GACCTTCCCAAAAAGTGCAACATACTACACATATTGTTCATTAGCCGACTTGTGATTTCTGCTATCAATTGAAACTCATGAATTATTCTTAAAAGGTCAAGGTGTACAGTGGATATGTTGCCTCAGATTTTGCCTGACAAAACTCAAGATGTTTGCAAACAATGTGGACTCAAGACATATTAGAAGAGCAGGAAAATTCAAAATAAGGCTTTTTCTGGCAACAAATACATAGTTCTCCCCATTTATTATAGACATATAATGCCATATTAATAGTCCTTATTGATAAGGCATTATTGTGACCGGAACAATTCACTTCAATATAATTGGTTGGTTTTTATTGTTTCATCAACAGTGCATGAAATTTTGCACTCAAATACCTTATGAGGAGGCATGTCCATGAAGGACTTGTTGACTGGTATTCACCTTTTATAAAGTTAACATTGTGTCAAGAAATATTAAATTAATGCTTGAGTCCTGACTGACGATTGAGTTGTTTTTTTATTAGTTTTCTTGTAACCAACACTCTCCTTCAAAATTCGTCAGTCGGGATTCAAACTTTAAAACTCCATTTGAAATGATACGGTTTTATTCATCATGACTTCCATGAGAAGGCTTCCCAAAGGAATAAGATGTTTGAATGAATAAGTAGATAAAGGGAGCCTCCAGGTAGCGGACAGCTCATAATAGATCAGGAGGGTCGAAATAAATCGCCCCCGGTCAGATCCACAAGGAGGCACCCTATGGAAAGTATTAGCTTAAACTAAGCCGAAGCAGCATGGAACTGTTTGAGGCGGTCCAGAAAAAGCTGCTCAAGACCCTGCAATATAAACGAGCCATAAAATTGTCAGGCTTTTTTGTTATTCTTCCTTTTTTTGTTTTCTAAAGTATTGGAATTTTCTGTTTGATCCTTTATTGAATTCAATTGATAGCCGGTGCCGGCACACTCTGAACACTCCTCGGTTGAAAGCAAAAATCTGCTCACCCCCTGAAAAAAACTGATCTGCCCGGTACCTCCGCAGACATCACATATTTCTTTCTGCTCTTCCTTTGCCATAAATATATTGTACACAGGAATATATATTTTTCACATTGCTCTTTTTAACTCTTCTTCCTCAACAACTCCTCATACGCCTCTGAAAGCCTTACAAACTCGTCATGTTCCCCGCCCTTGTCAGGATGAAGCTCATGCGCTTTCTGCCTGTACAACTTCGTCAAATCGTTTTTATTCATTGCATTGAGTTCTTTTTCAGCCACTCCGAAGATTTCAACAACCTCACTGATCGTAACACTTGTCTTTGGAGCTGGAGGCCTGTGAAACCGTTTCGAATTGATGAAATCCTGCAGATACTCTTCCCAGGCAGAACCTCCGTCAAACTCATAATCAAAGAACATGACCGCATATCTTACAAGATATTCATGCAAATAATTTTCCCTCTGAAAACCTGCCCAGAAAAATTCATCACTGTGCAATCTGCACAGATCCTTGATAAAATTCTGATCTAATTCATCCTGGTCCAGGGCGTGCGGAATTAAATGCGCAGACAAACCGGCAAAGCGACGCTGAAGATCAAAGATCACATAGACGTATTGTTTGTACTCCCTTGGAGTCAGGCACTTTTCAAGCTGCATGAAATACTGTTCTATCTCATCCCTGGACTTATTCAGAAGCACTGAAAAAGTTCTGAGCGGCACCCTGCCAATCCTGCGCTGGTCAACAACTCCAGAGCGAAGATAATAAATACGCCGCCTATCAAATATCTGGAACTGCTGTTCCCCGGGTTTTTCTTCTTTTCCTTTTTGACGCCTTGTTCTCAAACCGCGGCAGTGGAACGGCTCCAATTTCTGCCTGATCTCCTGCCTGATAAATTTCCAGAGAAGTTCCTCGAGTTCGCACAAATCGTATGCAACGCCCTGTGCATCAAGCTGCTCAGTGACCCTCTCGTCAATATAGAATGAATTGCCGCCAGGATATATTATATAATCCCAAGGCGAGCTGCCCAGATCATACAGGTCCCCGCTCTCCCAGCAACTGGAATCAGTATCAAACCGGGAGTCTCTGAGCACATACTTTTTTCTCCCTTTTATGGTATGCTCTGCCAAATACAATGCCGGCGTCCTACAGTCAGAGGTTTAGTTCCCAAAGCCTATTATCTATATAATATAAGACAAAATGAAAAAAGATAACCTTGTTATATTCATCATTGCCCTGTTATTGCTGGCTGGCATGCTCATTACTATCCTCTTTGGGGGAGAGCGGAGCCGGCATGGAGTCGGTATACTTTTTAACTGGCAGCCGGAGCAGGAAATAACATTTATAATAAAACCAAGACTTGATTTATGTCAAAGTCAGACCTGATCCGTTAAGGTATGATGGCTGCATGAAACAGGGCAACACATCATATGCCGATCTTATCCGGCCCGAATGGATCAAAACGCTCAGGACCTTTATCCAGGCAGGGTTCGCTCTTTTCTGCCTGTATGCCGGTTACCGCTACTACCTATTCTATCTCTGGGGTACAGGCCAGTCGTCGACCTATGTACCCAGACCCCCATCGGTGGAGGCCTTTCTGCCCATCAGCGCTCTTGTAGGTTTAAAGCGGCTTATATTAAGCGGCCATTACGACATGATCCACCCGGCAGGTCTCACCATTTTCCTGGCAGCCCTGTGTATCGGACTGCTGCTGCGCAAAGGTTTCTGTGGTTGGATCTGCCCTGTTGGTTTTGCTTCAAACCTGGCGGAAAAAACAGGCAAAAAACTGAAAATCCTCTGGAAACCTCCAATCTGGCTTGACCTGCCGCTTTTATCCCTGAAATA
The DNA here is from genome assembly GCA_039714455.1 of Thermodesulfobacteriota bacterium. GTDB lineage: Bacteria > Desulfobacterota > Desulfobulbia > Desulfobulbales > BM004 > BM004. The sequence goes on along the minus strand of JBDLJI010000256.1, from coordinate 1,057 downwards.
TCTGCTGCTTTTTTTCTTTCTCTATCTCATCGCCTGGAAAATGACGCTGGATCAGATCGAGTCTTTTCATACCTCCCCTTACAATCTGGCAGTTGATGCCAAGATGCTTCTCTTCTTTCTGGCCCCCTCCGGGCTGGCTGCCGGCATCATGCTTTCCCTGGTTGCCGTCTCTTTTATTATCCGCAACTTCTGGTGCAGATATCTCTGCCCTTACGGAGCACTGCTTGGACTGCTTGCACTTGTTAGTCCATTCCAGGTCAAGCGGGACCAGGAAACCTGCATTGACTGCAAGAAGTGCGAAAAAATCTGCCCGGCATCAATCACATTAACCTCAAAGAAAACCATACGCACCGGCGAATGCATCGGCTGCACCGAATGTGTTTCCGTCTGCCCTGTTGATGACTGCCTGACACTGGCATTACCCGGCAGAAAGAAAAACTCCATCCTGCTGCTGCCTGCTGCTGTACTCACCACCTTCCTTCTGTTCTATGCTGTATCTCTTGTCACCGGCCGCTGGTATAGCGAGGTCCCACCGGAAGTCATGAAAAAATTCTACAGTATTATCGCAGAACTTCCCCATCCCTGATTTTTTTTTAGTTTTTTATCTTTTTTTATGTAAGTATAAATACCCATGATTCTAACCCGCATTTCTCACGAACATTTCAGCATTCAATAGTGAATGGTGATAGTCTGAGGGCATAGAAGATGGTATACAGGATATTAACAGGAACAGAGTGTTTAAGAATGGTGTAGATGAAAAAACATGCTGAACTGTTCGCACAAGGCAAGTCGATACATCCGTATAGCCTGCAGTGTAAGGCGGTAAGCATACTAAAGTATAGCTCAACCCCTTACACTTTGTCTATCCGGCGTCTCTACTTGTGAGAAACCCGGGCTAAAGAGTCACTTTTCTGTTGTAAACTGAATGGAATTAAAGGTACAAAAACGCTGTGTTACATTTAACTCTATCTAAAAATAGAGGGTGATTTCCAATACTTCACTTTTATCACACAAAGAAAGGAGAGAAAATGAAACGCTTATTCAAGGGTATTGTTTT
>JBDLJI010000255.1:0-3886 GCA_039714455.1 Thermodesulfobacteriota bacterium | reverse complement strand
TTGGCAAATACTTGCGGTGCGGCGAGGCATGTCCCACCGGAGCATTGCGCCGTATCGTTAATGACAAGGAAGTGCTGGCCAATGTGCCGGTGGAATTCAAGACTGCTACGGCAGTGTTAAATCGTGATCTCTGTCTGGCCTGGCAATATGATTCATGCGGTGAATGTTATTACAACTGTCCCTTAAAGGACAAGGCAATGCGTGATCGCCCCCCTGACTTTCAGATAGCCGGAACAGGCATTCGCCCCCATGTCAACCAGGACCATTGCATTGGATGCGGCATGTGCAATTTTGTTTGTCCTGTTCGTCAGCATATTGCTGAAGCAGTTATTAAAAGAGGAATTAAGTTGACCCTGTTTGAGGAACGGTATGCCGGCATGGTAAGAAATGTTGTCGGACGTGCCGGCAGCAACGTCAAGCTGCCTGCTGTCCGATTAAGGAGCCTGTAATAATGGCGGAACAAAACGTTAAAGCAAGATTCAAAATCAAGCCATACCGCCGGGTTGTTCAACTAATGGTCCTGGGAATTCTTGTGTTTATTCCCATGAGTTCTCAAAATCCAACTGATTGGGCTCCGTCACGTATAGTGCTCGGCCAGATGCCGCAGCCTGCCACATTTAATTTTATCGGGGATACCTGGAGTATTGCCTTCAATAATTTCGAGCTTTCACATCCCCTGGCTTTTCTGGATACATGGGTCAGTTCTAATGTTATTTATCTGCCTCTTATGGTTTCTGCACTCATCCCCCTGGCGCTTACTTTATTATTTGGCAGGATTTTTTGTTCTTGGCTTTGCCCTGTAGGATTCTTACTCGAATTGAATATGAAAATCCGAAATGTTCTGCAAAGGTTTGGGATAGGTTGGTCTTATGCTTTTACTGACTTCCGTTATCTTATTCTCACGGTTTGTTTGCTTATGGCTTTCATTCTTGCCATCCCGGTTCTTTCGGTAATCGACCCACCTCATACTCTCGGTAGAGAGCTTATGAACTTTTTTACCCATCATTCAGTTTCTCTTGCAGGGTCTTCATTATTGCTTGGTCTTGTTTTTCTCGACACCTTCATTTTTTCAAGGACCTGCTGCAGTAAATTATGCCCCTCGGGAGGTGGCTTGGCTCTCATGGGTAAATATCGGTTGCTCCGTATTCACATGCTTAAAGAGCGGTGTGTTGAATGCAGCCAGTGTGATGAAATATGCCCCTATCAGCTTTCACCGATGAATCTGGCAATTGACCGGGATTTCGACTGGACTAAATGTGATAATTGCGGATTGTGTCGTGATATTTGTCCCACTGGAGCTATTGAATATAATTATAGAACGAATAAACAAATAAAATAAATTTAAGAGGTTGAACAATGCCAATCGCAGGAGCACTCGTTGTGCCAATCAAGCAGGAAACAGCATCAGGTTTACAATCTAGGCTTGCGGCTGTTTCCGGAGTAAAAGTTGAAGATATAGGTCCTAGAGGTATTGCAATTGTCCTTGAGGCAGACAGCACCGGTGAATTGAAAAAAATCTCCAGCGATATCGAACAATGGGACGATGTTTTAGAATTTGAACTGGCGTACTTTAACTGGGAAGATGTCATTGAATAAATTGTCAGAAGTTGACTGAAATTTTATAACAAACGATTAGTGAGGAGGGAAGACCATGAGAAAAACCGCCCGCATAACTGCTGTTCTGTATTGTTTTGCCATTCTGGTATTTTTAATTGGTACAGGTTCTGCTGTTTATGCAACAAAGTCACCGATAGATCCGTGTCTGGAATGTCACACCGGCGAGACTGCAGGAATCGTCGAGCAATGGGAGGCTGGAAAGCACAGTAAAACAGGTGTGAAATGTTACGTATGTCATTATGCGGAAGTTGATAACCCTGACGGTATGGAACATGAAGGATACTTTATTATCACAGATGTAAGTATAGCAACATGTGAAAGCTGTCACCCTGAAGATGGAGCGGAACTTAACAAGCAATTTTCCAAAGAAAAGGGTAAGCATCCGTAAAAAATTGCTGCTGATTTCTTCAATTGATTTAAGTCAAGGAATTTATAGTTATAGTTGTTAAATAAAATAAGTAACACTTTGGTTTGACTTGTAAAAGTAATTTAGAAGCGCAAATCAAAGGACATATGCAGCATAATTGTAGAGGTGAATCCTGGGCAGAATTTCCGACCGGTCTCCGTGTTGTGTCTTATTGGCCGGCCGAATTCCTTGTTGACAGCCAGTGAAAGGATTCATTATATGAATTTTATGTGAAAGGAAATTGTTAATCAACACGGTTGCCCTGTTTTTTAACGTGGGTCGTAAAAATGATTTCTTGACACTGAATATTTTCCCCCCTTATCTGGAGAAATTATGCCGGTACTTGCCTACATCGCCAGCCCCCGACCCGGAGAAAAAAGTAAGTTGCTGAAGGAACTGAACGGTATGCAACACTGTGAGGCCTTTTCTGCCGACAATGCGGAGATTTTGATCCTGGTGACTGACACACCGGACAAGAAAGCAGAAGAAGAACTTCAGGAACAATTCAACAAACTTGAATCTCTGGAATCACTCAGTATGACCTTTGGGTATAACGACGAACTACAATATAAGGGAGAAGGAGATGGCCATGAAGATCGATAGAAGATCATTTATCAGATCTGCAGCTGCAACGAGTGCAATAGCAACTGCAGCATCCCTGTTTCCGGGTATCAGCTTTGCCGGCTGGAAACAGTTGGAAGGTGCAACCGGGATGATTAGATGGGAAAAAGCACCTTGCCGTTTCTGCGGCACCGGTTGCGGTGTCCTGGTAGGTGTTTCCGGAGACCGGGCAGTTGCAGTAAAGGGTGATCCCGCCTGCAGCGTTAACAAAGGTCTCTGCTGTGTAAAGGGTTATCACTCGGTCCAGGCCCTCTATGGTAAAGACAGGATCACCAAGGCCAAGGTCAGGAAGAACGACAAGATGGTAGAGGTACCCATCCAGGAGGCCCTGGATGTTATTGCAGCCAAGATGAAAGAGACCATCGATAAACATGGCAAGAACTCTGTTGCCATGTATGGCTCAGGCCAGTGGACCATCCCCGATGGGTATGTTGCCTCCAAGCTTTTCAAAGGCTGCATCGGTACCAATAATGTTGAAGCCAATGCCAGGCTATGCATGGCCAGTGCGGTAACCGGCTTTCTGACCTCTTTTGGTTTAGATGAACCAATGGGCTGCTATGAGGACATTGATCACGCCAATGTATTCATTACCTGGGGTAATAATATGGCAGAAATGCATCCGGTTCTTTTTTCCCGAATGCTGGCACAGCGCAAACGCAGAAACGATGTAACGATCATTGATTTTGCCACCCGTACAACCAGAACCAGCCAGGCGTCGGATAAATCCATTCTGTTCAAGCCCCAGACGGACCTGGCGGTAGCCAATGCCATCTGTTACGAGATTATCCGCAATGACTGGGTCAACTGGGATTTCGTCAACAAGCATGTGTCGTTCCACAAAGGTAAGACAAATATCGGCTACGGCCTGGAAGATAAATTCAAATTTAAAGACAAAGGCGAAGGCCTCACCTTTGAACAATACAAGGCATTCCTGCAGGATTATACACCTGAGAAGGTGGAGAAGGTTTCCGGTGTCCCGGCCAGGGATATCAGGTATATGGCCTCCCTTTACGGAGATCCGACCAAGAAGGTAACCTCCTTTTGGTGCATGGGTATGAACCAGCACACCCGGGGAACCTGGATTAACAACCTGGTCTACAACATTCATCTCCTGGTCGGCAAGATCTCCACCCCGGGTAACAGCCCCTTCTCACTCACAGGACAACCAAGTGCGTGCGGTACTGTTCGTGAGGTGGGAACCCTGACCCATAAACTGCCACACGGTGTGGTCATGAAAAAAGA
>JBDLJI010000254.1:0-3904 GCA_039714455.1 Thermodesulfobacteriota bacterium | reverse complement strand
TGCGATAAATTTTGTACCCTTTGATCTTATATTGCGGCAAAGAGCAATGACCATCCACATGATCTATTGTTCTATAAATCTTGCCATCAAGGATCTCATACTGAGGTGGCTCAACATATCCATCTTCATGCGTTACAGTTCGATAAATTAGACCACATCGTATCTCGTATTGCGGCAATCCATTTAATCCCCTCACATGTGTTTCAGCTCGGTATAGTTCAGGCATAAATCCTCCTTTATCCATCAGATTGCTCTAACGTGAAAGTTTGAAAACAGGACTAAAGATTCCTTATAGATTTGCTAATTTCAGACCACTAAACTCGTGCAATAAATAAGCCACTCCTCAGAATAAACAGTGATTCTTAATAATTACAAATTATTATTATCAACAAGGACTTGTTTAATAACAAATTGAGGGAGAAAACTTAGGGATATGGTCAAATATGGGTGAGGATATGACCAATTTATTATTGGTATCTATTTGCAAATTCCTTAACTCTGACCTTCCTGGCGTGCCGGATGCAGGTCAGCATCTGACTTCAAATTCGGAGTCGTATAATTAATTTCTTTGGCTTTTTCACCTTCATGCAGCAGCAATTCTTCGGCAGATTTGTCTGATTGGATAGTGAAACCGGCATCAATGATCATCTGCAACGTGTCCTGTCTGCTTTTTCCCCTCGTGTTCAGATAACCATCCATAAACAGCGAATTTGCCGGATAGAGGCTCATGACTTCCATACTGCGTAAATGATACTCACGGCCTGCAGCTGTTCGTATTTCAGCCTGGGGATTTATAAAGCGGAAAAGGCAGAGAATTTTCAGGCAATATTCAGGGGTGAGATTCTGGGCATTTCCCAGCTTGTTCCCAACTATAGGAAGCAGGAAGTTGACAGGGATGGATTTTGCCTCAAGGTTACGCAGCATGAAGGCCAATTCAATGAGTTCCCCGGCTGTTTCACCCATGCCGGCGATAATACCGGAACAGACCTCAAGGCCTGAACTGCGGGCAGCTTTCAGGGTGTTGAGCCGGTCTGCAAAGGTATGGGTGGTGCAGATTTTTGAGTATTGTGATGCAGAGGTGTTAAGATTATGATTTAAGCGGTCAAGCCCGGCCTGTTTGAGAAACCTGGTGCTGTTTTCATCCATCATACCGGCTGAGACACAAACCTCGATGGGATACTGTGCCTTGATGGTCCTTACCAGACCTGCAATACGTTCAGCTTTCCGTTCTCCGGTCCGCCGTCCGGCATATACCATGCAATAGCGATGGGCGCCGGCTTCATAGGCCTGTTTTGCTTCAGCCAGAACTTCCTCTTTGCTTTTCTCGGAGTATTTAACAATATCGGCATTGCTGCTTTTGGACTGCGGGCAGTAATTACAGTCTTCAGAACAGAGGCCGTTGCTCACGTTGTTAATTATGTGGACGGTTACTGTTTTGCCATGGAAATGCTTGCGTACTGAAAAGGCGGAATCCAGAAGAGGCAAGAGTTCAACTCCGCTATCCGTCAGCAAACCGGCGTAGGTGGCCTCAGGCAGCAAATCGCCGTTAATTCCTGCTTTAGCCAGTTTCTGGTACCAGTCCTTATCCATTAAAATTCTCCATAATTTAAAAAATCTTTCATAACAGTGGAAGAAAAAAATACGTTTTTCCGGTTGTTGGTGTATTCTATTTATATACGCATTTGTCAAGGGTCGGGTAACTTCCAGGCATATTTTTTATAAGCCCGAATCCCTATTCGCAGGCTTAGAAGTTATCGATGAAGACTCGAATTCCTCTTCTATGGAGAAGGAGATCATGGCTAAACATACTGTACTTTTGTTCAAGCCCTATCCCATGGCCGTTGGTCAGAAAATACATATTGCCGGAGGGCCGAGGGGCGGTGACTGGGAAGTGATCGGTATTAGTGAGCGCAAGGTGAAGCTTCGATGTCCGGTCAGCTTGAGAGAATTCGAGTGGAATCAATTTTGCTATTTTGCAGAAGAGCAGCAGGACAGAGAATGGCCTCAACAGGATTGAGGGTTACCCAAAAATAAAATTATTGCAGGGAGGTCAGGATGGAAAAGATTACGATCAGCTATCATTTGAAACTGCAGGAGATGTGCGATTGTTATATGGAAACAGACTTTCTGGGAGCAATGCAGGGCATGGCAGGGGCTGCCTCGAAAGATGTTGAAGAGGATGCCATCAAATACCTTGCCTTGGCAATAATGTATGCCATAACCCAAAAGGCTGAAAAACTATCCTTTAAGAAAAAGGGAGAAGAAATAAAGGTCAAGATCAAAAACGGGGTAAAAGAAATGCTGCCGCCACCTTCTGGTGCTGTTCTGGAGAAGGCCTTTGAGATCATGAGAGCGATCCTGCACATAGAAGAAGATAATGGTGAAGTGGATTTCTCATTAGGTTTGCGTTCCGGTGAGGTCAATGTCAAGGTCAAGTTTGCCAGAAAGGATGACAAGCAGTCTCTAAAGATGCAATTTTAACAGCAGTGATTTCTTCTCCTCTCAAAACGACCGGCAAGTTGATACTGGCTTCAGCCTCGCCAAGGCGAAAATTACTCTTGCAGGAGCTTGGGCTTGATTTTGAAATTATAGAAGCCCAGGTCGAGGAAAATCCTGCTGCCGGTGAGTCGCCCCAGGAATTTGTTGTGCGGGCAGCTTCTGATAAAGCTGCAGCTGTTTCCCGCGAGAATGTTGGATACTGGGTCCTGGGAGCTGATACGGTGGTCGTGCATGGAGGCAAGATCCTGGGAAAGCCAAGGGATGCAAAGGAAGCTTTGTCTGTGCTGCAGACCTTGGCCGGCCGGAAACATCTGGTGCATACCGGTTTTTGTTTGCTGCATGGAAAAGAGAGGATAGCAGTCAGCAGGGTCGTGACTACAGAGGTTAGTTTTTATCCTTTCTCCCGGGATATTGCAGCAGCGTATGTAGCCACAGGAGAGCCGCTCGATAAGGCAGGAGCGTATGGCATCCAGGGCAGCGGCAGTTTCCTGGTTGAGAGGATAAACGGATCCTACACCAATGTTGTCGGACTCCCCCTGGTTGAGGTTATAGAAGAATTGCTTCGAAATAAGGTGGTAGAGCCAAGAAAAGAATAATCGTGAAATTGCCTGCTTTTCTTAATCTTTTTCCGACTGCTGATCGATCAGTTCCCCTAACGCATATGCCGCGTCACCCACCAGTTTTATACAAATTTTACGGGTGCTTAACGGATTGACATAGTAATTTTTCACTTCTAATTTGTTTTTCCAGTCGACCTTGGCAATGTCACGACAATTCATGCCCCCCAAAGGTTTGGCGAGTTCCTCAAATTTTTTCAGAAACTTACTGCTGACAGACCAGAGAAGGGGATTTTCTTTCTCGTCAAGGTTGCCTCTGCTGTAGATGCTTGAAATTACGGCAATTCCTCCGATTAAGATTCCACAGACACTTCCAGAACTTGCAATGCCCCCACCGAATGCACCTAATGCCTTGACGGCAGTCTCGTCAATTTCACCAATTTTTTCCTGGCCCACGGCAAGGATTACCTGGCTTCAATGGAACCGTTTTTTGAAAAGATCCATTGCCTTATCTCGCATTTCTTCCTGATTCATGGTGCCTCCTGTTATTATTTGTAGATGGTACTGAACTATAATTGTTCCGTAAATTATCCACTAAGCTGGTTAATAAATCTTTGCCTGGTTGGTATGCAAGTAAAAATAATGAACATATAAGAAGAAGGGACGGTTTTTTTATTTTCAAGGTTAAATATCAACTCTAATTCATTCCAGACTGCCATTTTGTTAATGCCTGAAGGGAGCGCTCAGCATATTTTTCGCCACGGAATTTTTTAGGTACTCTTTGTTTTAAATTTGGGAAAAGCCCGAAATTGATGTTGGAGGGCTGAAAACGTTTTGGATCGCCTGTG
>JBDLJI010000253.1:0-3930 GCA_039714455.1 Thermodesulfobacteriota bacterium | reverse complement strand
CGCCGGTATCCTCTCAAATTCTTCGTCAGCTATCATTTCACCGAAAAGTCTACCATAGCCATATCATCCAATTCCCAATCATACATAACATTCACCTCCAGCCCAGTTTCTGGCTCTGCTAAATTTATCTACTTCTGATAATGGTCTTCTTTCCCAGTACTCTTCCAGCTCGCAGTCCACTTCAAGCCATCCATTTATCTTTATGGACTTTAGCTTCGACAGACTAAAGTAGCCAAGTTCACTATTCATGAACACAATTCACAAAATGCCTTTGTGGCAGACATTTTTGAACCACTGTCGATCTTAATAAAATGTGAATCTGTAACCTATCTGTAACCTTATGGGTTGTAATAAAATAGAGGCATATGTTTTTTGCGGTCAACTCTTAATATAGCTCGACAGAAAATATCTTATTTCATCGGACTGGCACAGTCTATTTTCAATAAGCTTTAATGGAGAAAGAAAAATGGCAAAAAAATACATGATGATAATTACCCATTCAACCGACGAACCGCACCGGACATGTACAGCGATCGGCCTGGCGTCCTGTCTGATCGTCGAGGGTGCTGATGTTGCATTGTTTTTCATGTGTGAAGGTGCAAAATTGATGCAGAAAGGTGTAGCAGAAACCATCGAGGGGCAAAACATTGCGCCGGTCCGCGATCTTTTACCAATAATTCTGGACGAAAATCCCCAATTGTATGTCTGTAAAATCGACCTTAAAAATCTCGGTATCCCGGAAGGTGAACTGCTTGAAGGTGTGAAGATTGTTACCCTGCCGACCATCTCAGAACATATGATGGAAAGGGAAACTCTCATGTGTTAGGAATAATTGGCAAGAGAGTGAAGTGCTTTGGAGGGGGATCGGGCGGGTCTCAGGCTTTGCAGTATGGCATCAATCACAGAATAGTGGTTAATGCCGGTTTTTATTTCTTAGCTTCTTCATGGGTGAATATAAAACTTTTTCCTTCCTCATCGTTGACAATATTAAAAAATGCACAATCAAGACAGTTGTTAATTTTTTGGGCAATAGAACCCTGTATTACTCCTTTGCAGAATGAACCGGCTAAATTCCAGCAGAATCTGCCCCCGTATTTACCATTATTCATGCCATCATACTCACCTGGCATTGCTGCAGGGCATACTCCGAGCTCTTCGTTTTTGCCGTTAGGCTCTCGCCCGCATTTCATGACTTCCCAACAGTTTTTATACTTCATTGCAGAAGTTCCTTTGTGCAGGTTGTGTTAAAAATCTTCCAGTGCAGCTTCTTCCGATGAAAAAATCGGAATGCAGCGTGTTAACCCGACCATGTGAAATATTTTTTGAAAATGATCTGATAAACCATAAGCATGGATCTTCTGTTCCTTTTTTCTTCCTTCTGAGGCAATATCGATCAGGGACGCAAGACCGCCGCTGTTGATGTAACAGTCCTTGTCGAACTGAAGAAGTATCTTAGGGGAGTCAAAAACGCTCTCGCTTTGGTAAGCATTACCAATCACCTCTCCTGTCATTGCCGTAACATCTCCCTTGATGCTGATGACAGCGATATCACCTTTGTGACTTGTTGACACTTGAATATCCTTACTCATTCTTGAAGCCTCCAATTAGCAGTTACAACCTGATTGCTATATAAATGTACGTCCTATATTCAGTTTTATCTATTGAGATGTATCAGCATCTTCACGTTATTTCCCTTACCCGGCTTCTTTTCAATGGAAAACTCATTAACCAGGTTGCTGATAAGGAAAACTCCATAGCCTCGTCGTCGGGGCAAGCCGTCTTTATCGACCCTGTCTTTGGGGATTTTTTTCGGATCAATACCATCTCCTTCATCGTGCACAACAACTTGCAGTGAAGTGTCATCCGAGGCGAATGTGATCCCAACCTGTGAGTTTTCATCAAACTTGTTGCCATGCTCTATTGCATTGATGCAGGCTTCGGCAATGGCTGTTTTCAGGTCCTCAATCTTGTCCATACTGAAGCCCATCTTCTCCGCAATAGTGACAGCTTTTTCAATTGCGACCTTTTCCGACCCGAGAATATTGGGTAATTTCAATTCGACTAGTTGTTCCATGAATATTTTCCCGATTAGAATTTATGGGTATACTGTAGATATATCAATTCTATTCCAAGTAGTTTGTTTTCCTTAATTTAATTCACACGCATTATAGATGAAAGAAGGCTCAAACAATTCACCAGTTTCATTGTTCTCAATCAATCAACCTTTATAACCACAATCGTCAGGTCATCATGCTGCTCTGCTTTTCCGACAAAGCTGTTTATGTCATCAATTAATTTTGCCAAAAATGTGTCGGCATCCAGTCCACTATTATCCTTTATTACTTCAAGAAAACGTTCGAAACCATACATTTTTTCCTTCTTGTTCATGGCCTCAACAACCCCGTCCGTGTAGAAAATTGCCATATCACCGGACTCCAGTTGAAGCTGTGTTTCCTGGTAATCTGCGTCATCTATAATACCAAGGGGGAATGCATCTCCCTCTGTTTCTATCAATGTTGCCTCACCGGTTTTAGCTGAGAGAAGGATAGGCTGGGTCTGCCCTGCGCTGCACATGCCTAATGATTTATCATCCATGTTCAATACAGCGTAAAGCAGGGCCACGAACATACCCTTGGCCTTGGTGATATCTTTCTTTATCTGCCTGTTGGCCCGTTTCATGATCTCGCCAACACCCAAGTGCTCCTCTGAGAGCAGGCGGAAAACACTTTTTGAAGCAGTCATGACCAGGGCACCGGAAACGCTTTTGCCTGTAACGTCAGCAATAACAAATCCCATCTTGCCCTCGTCGATATCAATGAAATCAAAAAAATCACCACTGACTTCCCTTGCCGGGGTTGAACTGGCGGCAATCTGGTATCCTTCAATCTCAGGACAGGATGATGGCAGCATGCTCATCTGGATGTCCCTAGCAAAGGAAAGATCCTTTTCCATGCGCAGCTTACTCAAAACCTCTTTGAAAAGATTGGCATGCTCTATGGTTACAGCACCCAAAAAGGCCAGGGGTGCCTGGAAGAACAACGGGATGACAACAGGATACCAGACGTTTTTGGCTTTAAATATGTAGACCGCGGCAGCAAGATAAAAAATACTTAAACCTACTGTATTCAGGGCGCCTATCCTGATAATAGAAATCCGGCAGACAATACCGAGCAGAAAGCCCCAGAGCAGAACAACAATTATATAGGATTTCAAGCTTATCGGCTGCACCGGAGTGTCTTCTTTGATATTAGCAAAAACGCTGGCCATGATCTCCACTCCACTGACAAATACACCGTCTGCGCGAGAATATACTGTATAAAAGCTGTCCTTTCTGTCAGCCAGCAATACTTCCGAAAGCCCGACAAACACTACTTTACCATTAACATCCAAAGGCCTGCCTTCATACTTGCCATCCCGGATCTGTAAGGCCTGGTAATAGGGTATGGTCTTAATGGTGCGGGGCGGCCCATAGTAATTGACATAGCGGCTGGTGGCACCACCGTACATCTTGATAAGTACCTCCAGCGAGTGGTAGCTGTCCCCATCTAACGATTCAGGCTTTAAACTTCTAAGTTCTGCAAGCATTTTCAGTTCAAGCAGCGGGTCTGCCTGAAAAACTTCATGGATTTCTCTTATGACATTTTTAAGGTTTTTTGTATTTAGTGCTGCTCTATCACGAGGCAATTTACCCGCCTGTTCAGGACTTGTTTTATCAAGCAGCTGTATAAACTCATCATAAAGCTCCATGGTGGAAAGCTGGAATGCCACTACAGGTACTGTCGGGGCATCACCTGCTCCTGTCTGGAAGGTCCAGTAACGGTTTACCTTGAAGGGAATTCTTGGCAGGGCGAAAGGAGCTGTGGCAACAGCAGAATCAGCCAACAGATCAAAAGGCCTTACAGTTTTTACAATGTTGTGAAAGCCGGCAAT
>JBDLJI010000252.1:0-3946 GCA_039714455.1 Thermodesulfobacteriota bacterium | reverse complement strand
CACGGCACAGGACCTCTCATGCATCACCTGAAGTGAAAAATCCACACCCTACTCCATCATTCGAACTCTACCGCAGTCAGGACAGATCCAGGTTGGGCCGTTTGTCATGCCCCATTTGTTCTCCTCAAAGCATGGAATACAAATCTGAAAGCCGCAAAGGCAACTCCAACAGAACATCTGCTCCTTCTGGCAGCAGTGACACCTGAACTTTTTCTTGGGTCGTCGTCGCCGTCTGGAAGCTTTTGGGTTATTTTCCATAAGAAATCTCAACAAGGCTATGTTTAAGGATCATGCCTCCAGTTCAGCCGCCAACCAGTTCAAATAGTCCTTGCTGCCCTCTGTTACGGGCGTTGCAAGTATTTCAGGCACCTCATATGGATGCTGGCTGGTGATCTCGGCTTCCAACTCTGTAAAAAGGTCAGCCCTGCTTTTAATCAGGCAAAGGTATTCAACGGCAGAATCCAGTTTTCCCTGCCAATGGTAATAACTGGTCAGAGGGCCTAATATCTGTACACAGGCGGCCAATCTTTTCTCTACAAGACTTTTAGCTATTTTCTCTGCATCAGTTTTATGTTCAACTGTTGTCAGGACCTGTATATACTCTGTCATGCTCCCCTCCTGCTAATTCCATGAAATGATTTTACTGTCTTGTGTCAAACAGATCATCTACTATAATACGCTGTACAGACCTGGCAATCCATATTAAATGTAGCAACCATTCAACTTTTAGGATGATTCATGGAACCTTTTGACGACAGACAGACCATAAGGCAGGAAATAATTTCCCTGTTGAGTTCTGAAGAACTTACCATCCGAGACCTTTCTCAGGCAGTCAGTCTGCCGGAAAAGGAGATTGTGGGCCATTTAGATCATATTGAGCGTTCTCTGCAGCGCCAAAAGAAAAAACTTATGATAACACCATATAAGTGCCTAACCTGCGGCTTTACTTTTGACAAGCGCACCCGCTTTACCAAACCTGGCCGATGCCCGAGCTGTAAAAACTCACATATCCAGGTTGCACAATTTTATGTAAAATAGTTTTTTATACAATACATATTTTATGGATACGCAAAAATAAAACAACTCATGAATGCATTACTATGAATTACTGTAATTATTGTCCCGGTTACTGCTGTTACAGGCTCAAGGGCTCTGTTCTGTTGATAGACTCGGATGACATAAACCGGCTTGCACGTTATTTCTCGATCTCAGACGGTGAAGTACGAAAACGCTTTATGGAAAACAAAAACACCTTCAAGGTTAAAGAAGATGGCTCCTGTATATTGCAGTCCAACGACAGGATGATCAAACGTTGCTCTGTTCATACGGCCCGTCCCAAGCAGTGTAGAAGATTTCCCTATGATAATACCTGTCCATATCTGGAAAGAGAAGACCTGTTGACAGCAATACAGCCCCGTGTGGAAAGAAGCCTGAAGGACTCCTGGCTGAAAAAATAGCTCCTGCAGTATAATATCCGGGCCATGAGAACCGGGCTTTAACTTGCCCCTTAAGAATATCGAAAACTTTGTGCCTAAGTGTCTTAGTGCCTTATATATTGAAATGCCGGCCGGGAATCCGGCTTAACCAGTAATTGTGACCGGGGCCTGAAGACCAGGCTCTCTCTTTTGAATAACCTATGCTCACCTACCAGAAAAGCGGCCGCTACTTTGCCCAGATTGCAGAGGGCCTGGAGGATCTTGGCAGAAAAGAGCTGCAGGAACTTGGGGCACGTGATATCAAACCCGGCTACAGGGGATTTTACTTTTCAGCTGAAAAGGCTTCACTTTACAGGCTCAGTTACTGTTCACGTTTACTGAGCAGGATTTTAGCGCCACTTATCCTTTTTGACTGTCATTCAGCCAAGTATTTGTATAAAACTGCCTGCAAGATTGATTGGGCATCTTTTATTGACCTGAAAGACACCTTTGCGGTTAAGGCCAATGTCTCTCACAGCAAAATAACCCATTCCCAATACGCCTCACTCCGACTTAAAGATGCAATTGTAGACGTATTCAGAAGTAATACAGGGGAAAGGCCAAATGTGGACACCAAAACACCGGATGTATTGTTCAACCTGTATATTCAGAATAATAAGGCAACAATCTATCTGGATACCTCAGGAGTTTCCCTGCACAGGAGGGGGTATCGTTTGCAATCCATAGCCGCGCCAATGCAGGAGATCGTAGCTGCTGCCATTATTCGTCTGAGCGGTTGGGATGGCAGTAGACCGCTGGTTGACCCCATGTGCGGCTCAGGCACTCTGTTGTGTGAGGCTATGATGCATTACTGCAGGATTCCTGCTGGATTTTTACGAAAGAAATTTGGTTTTGAATCACTGCCTGACTTTGATGCAAAGATCTGGACTTCAGTAAAACAGGCTGCAGACGGCCGCATTCGAGACCTTCCCCTCGGCCTTATCAGTGGCAGTGACAAGTCAGGAGAGGCAGTAGAAGCTGCAAGAACAAATTCGACAAATTTTCCTCAAGGAAAAAATATCTCACTCTCTGTAAAGCCCTTTCAAAATATCAAATCTCTAAAGGACTACGTTATTGTCTGTAATCCACCCTATGGCATACGCATGGATACAGATGCTGAAATCAAGGATTTCATGAAACAACTCGGCGACTTTTTGAAACAACGTTGTAAGGGCGGAGAAGCTTATCTGTATTTCGGTAATCGTGAATTGATAAAAAGCATAGGTCTTAAGCCAGCCTGGAAAAAAGTTCTTATAAGTGGCGGCCTGGACGGGCGTTTGGTCAAGTACAGTTTGTATTGAGCACCTCTTACAGACTCTGTTTTATTGAAATTTAATTCTATGGAAATATTATTGTCACTGTTTCCTGTTTACTTTCCTTTACATGCAATACTAACTCTTGCTTATACTCTGCAGTTTTAATATTATTGTCGACAAGGTGGTCCGTGCGGGTCATTTTTTTATTTTTTTGAAATACTTACAGTTCTTCTATAAAAACTGAACAACCCTCGTCTCAAGACGAGGGGTTCAAGAGGGGTCGATTTGAAATCGACTATCGTCAATAACGGGCTCGCCCTCTTGATCATCAATATATTGCTGAATCATTTCATCGGTTATATTACCAGAGCTGACGGCAAGATAACCGCGAGCCCAAAGGTGTCGGCCCCAAAACTGTTTTCGGAGGTGAGCAAACTCGGAAAGTAATATACGCGAGCTTATTCCTTTCAGCCACTGCACGATCTTGCTGATATTTTGCGTTGGACGATAGGTGATAAACATATGCACATGATCGCTCGTGACTTTCCCCGTTATAATTTCAAGCTCGTGCTCTAGTGCAATTTGCCGTAATACATCACGAGTTCGAATTGCCACCTCACCATGCAATATTTTCTTGCGGTATTTTGGTATCCAGACAAGATGAACTTTTAAATCCGTTTTAGTATGTGCTCCAAATCGATAACGTCGCATGGCGACATGTATAAACTTTTCTTCGCCTGAAGGCGAGGGGTTTCAACCATCCCCGAAAGGGACACTAAAAGGCTGGACGATAGGAGCCGGATGACGGGAGACTGTCACGTCCGATTCTGTGAGAGCCTGGGGGTGAGATTCCCCCGGGCTACTCGACTCTTGAGTTTTGTAATACATAACATGACTCAACATGTACACCGTACATCTTGACTTTTTAAAAAGCGTAATCTGGTTTTTTAAAAAACCTATTCAGAACATGTCACCTGAACCGTATAACCTTCTGCTTCTTTTGCTATATCTGCTGTTTCTAGCTTGGCATCAGAGCTTTGTAGTTTGTAGTCGATATTGTGTGTATCTAAAAATACCTGCATGGTCTGCGATTTAATACAGTTATAGGCCCGTAAGAATCGACAAATTCATATCCGGGCTTGATCATATCCAGCACTTTGAAATAAATATCGAACGCAGATAGATCCACCATAGATGCATGCCAGGTTGCTACAT
>JBDLJI010000251.1:0-3988 GCA_039714455.1 Thermodesulfobacteriota bacterium | reverse complement strand
TTGGATGGTGTCAAATCTAAGGCCTGAAGAGCTAACCCGCTTGATTCATTTTCATAATGAAATTCAAGTGCTTTGATATCTGCAATTTCGGCATTTGCCAGGCACCACTTGTTTGACAAAGAGCCGCCTAAATCCACTTTGTTTATTGACATATAGGCAAATTGATCAATTGAGCATTTTTTTAAATCTTTAGCACTTCTTGCAACGCCTCCAAAAACAAGGTTTGGAAACTTATTTTCCGGTCTGAAATAACACGCGACATAGTCCATGAAAGTTGAATCAAACTGGTGAGATTCATTTATATATCTGCTGATTTGCTCTAATACAACTAATCCGGCCCTACTTCTCTTTGCACTATTAGCCGCATGATGATTAATCAACCATGTTCTCTCAAAGAAACGGAACATGGCCATGTGGGCAAATATTTCACCTTTGTCCTTATAAATAAAGTTAATGGCAAAATCAGGGTTGGTTTCATAAAGCTTCTCATATAGCTTTTTTAATTTTTTTTTGTTTTTATTGATATGGAAGTACTTTTCCGGGTAAATGAAATCCGTTTCAAAAAAGAAGTCCCAAAGTTTATTAACATCTATCTTTGTGCTTATATAAGAGTTCTTATTCTTTGCTTGATGCAACAAAGATGACAGGCTAATTTGGTCTTTCAGGTTTATATCCAGAAATGTAAAGCCACATCGAACTTTTCCGTCATCACCAATACTCCTATATATAATTTGGGCTGAGCATTTGAGTTCAACTTTATTCATTAATTCAATGCTTAACTCAGGGATAATTAACCCAGCAATAAGGGTGGAATTTTTAACCTCTTCATCAACAGAGAACCCTGAACCTGAAATATCAATTGCCTTAAGGTTGATTTTTTTCCCAATCAAAGGATGCTTAAAGGTAATACTGGGCATTGGCAGTAATTTTTGCCTTATACTTCTAAATTTCTTCGCCTTGTATCTCTGAATTTGACTTTTTAACGGTTTTAAAACAATTGTAACTCCCTCAAAATTATTTGAAAATCGATAAATTTCACAAATCCCGGAATAGATAATATCAAACTCATTCTTTAAAATGATATTTGAAGGAGAGCGCCTATCAAATCCTTTAAGAATATTTTTATAACTATTAGGTACATGCACTGAAAATGAAACAGCACTAAAACTTTTCAAAAAACCTTCAATAAAAACTCCATCCTGACTCACTTGGCATGAAACATTTCGGCATTTATGCCTTCGGACCTTTCTGGAATTTATCTCTAAAGCTGTTTCCGGCAAAGTAAACCTGATACCATTCTGATCTATTGCAACAGTCCTTGCTTCGACAAAAACCTGTTTTAAGCCATCAGAAAAATATAAGTTCTGAAATATATAATTTTTAAATTTCTGATCAAATTCTGTTGATGCAGACCATAGACACTCAAAATGATGACCAAAACAGGGTTGGGGCTTAGCAGGAAGAGAAAGAAATGTATTATACTTTGAATGCCTGAAATTGATTACAACTTCACCATCCTGGAAGTTAATTCTGTTCAAGGAGTTTATCAGTCTGTCTCGACGAATCTCTTTCCATTCCTGACTTTTCAGATTCTCAGGAATACTATCCCCAACCAGTTTTAATTGGGCGTTGGATTTTTTATCCACCATTGCGACTCAATTACCATTTTCAAAAGTGAATCAGACCAAACATAAAATAATGTAGTAGTAAGTAGAAAAGCATACTATCAACCAAAAGCTTGTAATTATAAGACAAATTGGGAAAGATTCAACTAAAAACTTTCCCTCACCCTCCCGGTCATCAATACCTGGATTGGATTGTACTGAAGAGGGATGGTCTAAGGATTGAAAATCGAATCAAGACATACCCGCTTTTTCTGCCCAATAGGTTTTTTCAGACTTATTTATTATTCATAACTTATCTATATGTTATATCTTTACTTTTCCTGGAAAAACCGTTTATATTCACAGTCATTGCAACACAAATATTCCAGTTTTGATCTCTACTATCATCTCAATATTTCAGGTGAGAAAAATGCAAAAACATCTCGTACTTGTCGGTGGTGGTCATGCACACATGGTGACCCTGAAAAACCTGCACTCTTTTATTGAGAAAGGACACAAGGTCACTGTCATCGGTCCCTCAAAATATCATTACTATTCGGGCATGGGGCCTGGGATGCTTGGCAAAACATATACACCGGATGATATTAGATTTGCCACCGAACATGTGGTGACCAAACAAGGTGGCAATTTTGTTCTCGACAAGGTCATCAAAATTGATCCGGCAAGCAAAACCGTTTTTCTGGAAAATGACGAACCCATTTCCTATGATGTCCTTTCCTTCAATGCAGGCAGTTACGTACCCTGGGACCAGGTCACCGGAGAGCAAACGGACATCTTCTCTGTAAAACCGATTGAAACTCTGATGACGGCACAGGCTAGGGTTTTGGAACTCGTTTCCCGGGAAAAAATTACTGTTGGTATTGTCGGCGGCGGCCCATCTTCACTGGAAATTGCCGGCAATATATGGCAGCTGGCCAGAGACCATGGCAAATATATGCCTTCGATAAACATATTCGCCGGCAGCAGACTCATGTCTCGTTTTCCGGAGAAGATAAGGAATATGGCATACAAATCCCTGCGAAAGATAGGTGCTGAAATCATTGAGCAGGATTACTCAAAAAAAATTCGGACCGGCAGGATCACCTTGGAGTCAGGGGCTGTTCATGAAGCTGACATCATCTTTCTGGCAGTTGGTGTTAAGCCTTCCACCATCTTTAAAGAATCCGGCCTTCCCACCGGACCGGACAACGGCCTGCTGGTCAATAAATATTTACAATGCACTGAACATCCTGAGATTTTTGGCGGTGGCGACTGCATATATTTCCAGGATCAGCCGTTAGATAAGGTCGGCGTCTATGCGGTGCGGGAGAATCCTGTTCTGTACCATAACCTGATGGCTGCCCTTGAAGGAGAGGAACTCCACCCATTTGATCCGGGCGGTTCCTATCTACTCATCTTCAACGTGGGTGGAGGCAAAGGTATACTGGGCAAAAACTCTCTTATTTTTGACGGCAGGCTGGCTTTTATGATCAAGGACTACATCGATAGAAAATTCATGAAAGAATTTCATGCCATGGAGCATGATTAACTGGAAAATCAGATTTGTCTGTATAATTTTTTTTCTCGTATATATTCTTCGACCTCGGGAGGAACAAGACCGGAAAAATCTAATTTTTGCCTGACCTTTTCCCTGACCATGGTTGACGAGATCGGCACAGGTTTCATTGTTACCAGTATCAGGGCCCCTTTGTGATCTTCAGAATGCCATACATTTGTTAGGGAAACTGCCTGATAATCAGGGAAATATTGGGGAATTATATTTTCCACTATCCCAATATCATTTACTCCCCTGGAAATTATCACCAGATCAGCAAAATCTGTTAACTCCCTATACCTTTCCCATGTGTCTATCTCAGTAAAAGCATCTACTCCAAGAATAAAGGAAAATTCAGTATTTGATACTGTTCTTCTCCGAAGTTCAATTAATGTTTCAATGGAATAGGATGGCGAGGTGCGTTCAGACTCAATCTGATTGATTTGAAACTTGCCGGATGGTGTAAGGGCTTTTTCCAACATGGCAACCCTGTCCTGAAAACCAGTCACCGGTTCTCCATCACCGTGTTTGAATTTATGGGGTGGAG
Organism: Thermodesulfobacteriota bacterium; assembly: GCA_039714455.1. Taxonomy (GTDB): domain Bacteria; phylum Desulfobacterota; class Desulfobulbia; order Desulfobulbales; family BM004; genus BM004. The sequence continues at coordinate 282 of JBDLJI010000251.1, read as the reverse complement.
TGGCTGCAGGAATAAACCATATGGTATCCAGACCAAGGGCATGCTGGATATGGTCGGCCACAGCAAGATGCCCGTTATGGACCGGATCAAAGGTGCCGCCCAGCAGGCCGATCTGTTGCTTTTTTTCTTTTGTATGCACCATAATCGAGCTAACCCGGGTTTCTCACAAGTCGAGACGCCGGGTAGACAAAGTGTAAGGGGGTTGAGCTATACTTTAGTATGCTTACCGCCTTACACTGCAGGCTATACGGATGTATCGGCTTGCCTTGTGCGAACAGTTCA
>JBDLJI010000250.1:0-4009 GCA_039714455.1 Thermodesulfobacteriota bacterium | reverse complement strand
TGATTCTATCAAGTCCACCCTGGTCCAACTCCTGTTAACATCTCCGTTTGTAGTGGGTTTGACCATCCTGGTCGTATCCTTTATGCAGAGATCCACCGGTGAACGTCTCCCATGGGACAGGGTGGCAAGAATTTATTGTACACTCGGTATCATAATAGGCTTTTTTTATGCCTTAAACGAATACTGGCTCAGAGGATAGCGATCAGCTCTCAGCAGTCAGCTATCAGCGAAATGCTGTTTTGCTTAAAATATTTAATCGCCAACCTGAATACCCAATTTTATTCTCTATAACTGTTTTTTTCTGAAAGCTGAAAGCTAAACGCTGACAGCTGGTCCTTCGCTATTCACCTTATCAGCGAATTATCCACATGGTAGCCCGATGGTACAGTGGTATTTGGGATAACCATGGATTTTTTGCCAAGTAATGTGCCTGGATTCGTGACGGAATTACATCCTGTCTGCACGTGGTCTCCCAGTATGGCACCCAATTTTCGCAAGCCTGTTTTTACCTGGTCGCCAGGAGTACTGATGGCGATCTCGCCCTTGATAAAGCGTAAATTTGCCAGCTTTGTCCCTGCCCCCAGGTTGACCTGGTTACCGAGGATTGAATCTCCCAGGTAAGCAAAATGTCCTGCTTTGGCCCCGTCCAGGAAAATGGAGTGTTTAACCTCGGTGGCATGTCCTACTACGCAATTTCTGCCAATCAGGCAATTACCCCTGATGTAGGCGCCATGGCGGACTTCAGTCTGGTCGCCGATTATGGTGGGAGATTTAATGAATGCACTTGGCTCAATCAGCACCCCTTGACCGATCTTTATGTGATTACCTGCAAGAACAGCGCCTGCCATAATAACACTGGCGCCTATCAAAAGCTCTCCATCATGGTATGTCTTCATGGAGCCCTTGGTGGCATCACCATATTCAATGGTAAAGTCCCTGGCCTCCAGCAGGGTGCCGTTGTAATACACCAGGGTCCTCTTAAGAGGCTCACCGTCCTGAATCAGGGCGGGTGTTAACTCAGGATAGTGCTGCATTTCAAGGTACGATTTGAGGCTTTTCAGGGCAAGCCAAACGTGGTCTTCAGCTCGAATGAGTTCTGAATGTTCCCAGGAGGACAGATTAAAAAAAGAGTGTGCAGAAAGCATAATTGATGGTCCATAAGTAATTTTTAAAAATTTACTGTTGACCGATTACATAAAAAAGAATAACGGTTTTTATCAACAAAAAAACGAGCAGGGAAAACAGAAACATGCAGAGCTTGACTTCAGTCTTCCCAGTGTTTAGATTCACAACACCATAACAATATAAATAGTAATAGACGGTATCAGGATTACTTATTTACAGGATACAATAGACAATATGTTTCTAGTTGGAAACTTTTATTATACGGGAGGAAAAACCTGTGGGTTTTGATGATTCAATTCATGCCAATCTCGACGATTTTGCTGAGCGTCAGGATATAGAAATACCAGATGAGCTGCCGTTGATGGCAGTTCGTGATGTTGTTGTTTTTAATTCTATGATAATTCCGCTTTTTGTCGGAAGGGCGTCTTCGGTGGCTGCTGTCAACGAAGCACTTGCCCAGGATAAACTCCTTGTGCTTCTGACCCAGAAGGATTCCACCCAGGAGAATCCAGAGCCCAATGATCTCTATGAGGTTGGCATGGTCAGCATGATAATGCGAACCCTGAAATTGCCGGATGGCCGTCTTAAGGTTCTGGTCCAGGCTCTGACCAAGGCAAAAATAAAGGAATTCACCCAGAAGGACCCATTTTTCCAGGTCCGGTTGGAAGTGGTTGAAGAGCAGGAAATGCCGGAAGTGACCGTTGAAGTTGAGGCGCTCATGCGTACGGTGCGGGAGCAGACGGAAAAAATCATGTCATTACGCGGCATTCTCTCTTCTGATCTTGTTATGATTATGAATAATATAGAAGATCCGGGGCGGCTTGCTGACCTGGTCGCTTCAAATCTGCGCTTGAAAATCCCTGAGGCTCAAGCGATTCTTGAGAGTTTCGACCCGGTGGAAAAACTTAAGTTGGTGGCAGAATATCTCAATAAGGAGCTTGAAGTTTCTACCATGCAGGCGAAGATCCAGACCGAAGCCAAGGAAGAGATGACCAAGTCGCAGCGGGAATACTATTTGCGCGAGCAGTTGCAGGCCCTGAAAAAAGAACTGGGTGATGTGGATGAACGGGCCCAGGAAATTGAGGAATTGCAGGAAAAAATACGCAAGGCAAGGATGCCGATCCATGCAAAGAAGGAGGCAACCAAGCAGCTTAAGCGTCTGGAAATGATGCATCCTGATTCTTCCGAAGCAGGCATCATCAGAACCTATCTCGACTGGTTGGTCGAGGTGCCCTGGAGCAAGGGGAGTCGCGACAGACTTGACCTGAAGATCGCTAAAGAGGTTCTTGATGCTGATCATTATGGTCTTGAGAAGGTCAAGGAAAGAATTCTTGAATACCTGGCAGTTCGCAAACTGAATAAGTCAACCAAGGGGCCGATTCTCTGTTTTGTCGGTCCTCCCGGGGTGGGCAAGACATCACTTGGCCAGTCGATCGCCAGAGCGCTGGGACGAAAATTCCATCGTGTTTCTCTGGGAGGAATGCGGGATGAGGCTGAAATTCGTGGCCATAGAAGAACGTATATAGGTGCCATGCCGGGCCGCATAATCCAGGGTTTAAAAACAGTTGCTTCTAACAATCCCGTCTTCATGATGGATGAAATTGACAAGGTTGGATCGGATTACAGAGGCGATCCTTCATCCGCCCTTTTGGAAGTGCTGGATCCTGAGCAGAATTTTTCTTTCTCCGATCATTATATGAACATTCCTTACGATCTTTCCAAGGTAATGTTTATCACTACGGCTAATCTCACCGACACCATTCCGTCTCCCCTTCTTGATCGGATGGAGATCATCAGGCTCGCAGGCTACACCTTGGAAGAAAAGCTGGAAATAACAAACCGTTATCTTCTGCCACGGCAGTTGACTGAGAACGGCATCACTGAGAAACATATTAAGCTGGATGATGAAACCATTAAGCGTATCATCTCCCATTATACCCGGGAATCAGGTTTGAGGAATCTAGAGCGGGAGATTGGTAAGGTGTGCCGCAAGATCGCCCGCAAGATTGCCGAGGGCGGCCGGAGAAAGTATGTTATTTCCAAGCAGACTCTTCCCAAGTATCTCGGGCCTCCTAAGTTTCAACCGGAAGCTGATGTCGAGACCATTGACCAGCCAGGTCTGGTCACCGGCCTGGCATGGACAGAGACTGGCGGCGAAATCCTCTATGTTGAAACGGTCATTATGAAGGGCAAGGGAAATCTTATTTTAACAGGTCAACTTGGCGACGTAATGAAAGAGTCGGCCAAGGCAGCCTTAAGTTACTGCAGGTCGAGAATGGATGAATTCAAGCTTGGCGAGTCATATTTTGAAGAGGTAGATATTCATATCCACGTTCCTGCCGGTGCTATCCCGAAAGATGGCCCTTCTGCAGGAGTTACCATGGCGACTTCGCTTTATTCAGCCATTACCAGGAAAAAGATGGCCTGGGATGTAGCCATGACAGGTGAAATCACCTTAAGGGGAAGGGTGCTTCCCATTGGGGGTCTCAAGGAAAAAGCTCTTGCCGCCCTAAGGTCTGGTATCAAAAAAGTTATTATCCCTGCTCAGAACAAAAAAGACCTGGTCGAAATCCCAAAAGATATCAGGGCACAGATGGAGTTCATTCCGGTAAAGAACATGGACCAGATTTTAAAAATTGCCTTCAGGGAAAGAAAGAAAGGCAGTAAGGAGAAAAAGGGTTCAAGGGGCCGAGGGGCCAAGGGTTCAAGGGTGAAAAAATAAAGGCACAGGGAACAACAGTTTCCAGATGGCAGATAGCAGTTTAAAAAAAATGAAATAGAAAATTCTGTTGCAGAATATTATGTGAAAAATGTCATTTTCACTGCCAACTGCAGACTACCGACTACCAACTCTTTCGCCGCTGACCGATGATTTGCAAAACAC
>JBDLJI010000249.1:0-4015 GCA_039714455.1 Thermodesulfobacteriota bacterium | reverse complement strand
TTTTCGTCGTCATCGTCCGTCCAGCATAGATTTTCTATAGCTGAACGGACTCTTCCTAGAACCTTGAAAAAATACAATGGCTTATTTGGTTTAGAGGTTTAATTTACAGAAGAAACTGACAGATTTTAAATCTGTCCCACTTAAAGCCCTGATTCTGATTCATTAAAGCTAACAGCTCATGGATTCAGAAAGTGAAATTTATAAAAAAAGTTGATTCGTTGAGTCTATCAGGTCAAACCCCACCTGCAGGCAGCTCGGAAGAAACCATTGCTGCAATAGCTACTCCGCCAGGTCCTGGCGGCATAGGTATCATCCGCATCAGCGGACCACTATCTCTCCATATTTTTCAGAAAATATTTTTACCTCGCATTAAAACAAAACCGCAGGATTATAAAAGCCACCGGATGTATTATGGTTGGATTATGGATCCTGACAGCGGATCTCCAGTTGATGAAGTGCTGGCCGTCTTTATGCGGGCCCCTAATACCTACACCCGCGAGGATGTGGTCGAGATTCAGTGTCATGGGAGCTATCTGGTCCTCCAGGAAATCCTGAGCATCATAACTGCAAGTGGTGCTCGCCTGGCAGAACCGGGTGAATTTACCAAGAGGGCTTTTCTGAACGGTCGTCTTGATCTTACCCAGGCAGAGGCTGTTGTCGATCTTATTGAGGCAAGAACAGACGAAGCCCGCTCAATGGCGGTTGGGCAACTGCAGGGCAGGCTCTATGAAAAGGTCTCGTCAATCCAGGAAAAACTTGTGGCCATGAGAGCTATTATGGAGGTTGCCATAGATTTCCCCGAAGACGAAACCGATATTCTGGATCATGCTGATCTGAAAAAGCAACTCAAAGATGAGATTGAAGAGCCGCTGATTGAACTCATTGCCAGGGCTGACGAGGGCAAGATCTTTCGGGAAGGCATCAGTGCAGTGATCCTGGGACGGCCGAATGTCGGAAAATCAAGCCTGTTGAATACCCTGTTGGAAGAGGACAGGGCCCTGGTCACCCCTGTTCCCGGCACAACCCGTGACACCATAGAGGAGTTTGTCAATATCAAGGGAATGCCGGTTCGCATTGTTGATACTGCAGGGATCAGGCACACCAACGAGACAGTTGAGGAAATGGGCATTCAGCGGGCGCGAGCCAAGCTTGCAGATGCGGAACTGGTACTCTTTATGCTTGATGCCACTGAGCCACTGGCCGAGGACGACCGGGCTCTTTATAGCAGCGTAAAGCAAAACAGCAAGAAACAAAAGGTGCTGCTGGTCTTAAACAAGATTGACATTGCGCCTGGAGTCTCACCTGAGCAGTACAGTGCAGCCCTGGGAAGCGAATCGCTGGTTTCCGTATCAGCTAAAGAGCATACCGGTATATCGGGACTCAAAGATATGGTTTTTTCTTTAATTACAGGAAGCAGGAAAGGACCGGGGTGGGATCCGGGAGCGGCAGTCGTCCCAAATGTGCGGCATAAGGGTGCACTGAAAAAGGGGCTGGAGGCATGCCGCAGGGTCGAAAAGGGATTGGAGGCAGATGTCTCCCCTGACCTCCTGGCAATTGATCTGCAGTCAGCCCTAGTCCATCTGGGTGATATCGTTGGCGAGACTACAACCGAAGATGTGCTGGATATGATATTTGAGCAGTTCTGTATCGGAAAATAAATTTATTTCTTACTTTGTTTTTTTAACTTTTTAGTTTTTCATCCCACTGCAAGGCAAAGTTGGCACATCTTACATCATCCTTCCTGAAAGTGGTGTCCGGATCACCAATATGATGATAAACGTCTTCAATTTCGTCGAGAACAAGCTGCATGGTCAGGTCGATTTCATCGTGGATTAATTGGCTCATGTGTTTCAAGGACGGTGTTTCGTGCAGCGCCTTGACAATTGTTGCCGCATTATGCTTAAGGGCGCCTGACAGCTCTTGAAAGCCGACTCCCCCTTTATAGCGCTGTCGGGCTATATAACCGGCATAACATAAAAGATGTTTACGATCGCCATTTAAGATAGCTACTTCCAGCATCTCGTAAATAAATCTGGCGCGACTCTTCAGGGTATCTAAATCCATCTGCTGATAATGTGGGAATACCTCTCTGTTCTCCGGATCCATCAGAAAGGCAACATGTTCGCCAAGTACCGTTTCTTTGACCGCCAGCATTTTCTCATATATTTCAAGGCCCGGGCGTTTTCCCACAACCTTGTGGGCCATCGCCAGATTGCGTTGCTCCCACAAGTAGGGATTGCTCTTCATATTTTCTATCAGAAAAAGCATTCTCCGTTTGAGAAGGTAACGGGTGGTTGGCGACCAGTTTATCAACCGGCGTGAGGCTGACGCGTCTACATTCAGCCGGCTGTCAATGTATTTCAGCATCCAGAGTCGCTCAAACGGTTGCTGAAATTTAAACAAAAGGTTGAATGCCTGGAGTGCCAGGATACCGAATGCAGCAAACCAGACCGGTATATGATAGGCCTGTACAGCCCGGCCGCTGTAATACCGGGTGGCAATCTGATGGATTTCGTTATGCCAGCAACAACCGTCGGGACTCGCCAGGATAATATCAAGAGATGCCAGCTTGTTGTGGTTCTCAATTATTCTCAACCAGAGATTGGTCAGGTCGTTGATATGGAGATAAGGCAATGCCGTTTCACCTCGGCCGGGTATAAACCTGGACTGCCAGCCACCGCTCAACCATTTCTTGAGGAGGGTGTACAGTGGTCCATACTCGCACCAGTCACTGAAGATGGCTGCCATCCGGACAATGGTGCAGGGGAAGTGGCTGGAGTATTCCCTGATGATATCTTCAGCTGCCTGCTTGCTGCGGGCATAGGGAAAGGTGGCGTCCAGGGGGCTGTTTTCGGTGACCTTTTGAGCGGTTTTGGAAAACTGGGTAACCGTAAGAGAACTGGCAAAAACAAATCTCTTGACCCCCAGATTGATACTGTTTTCCAAAAGGAAGCGAGTTCCATCTATATTTGTCCTGGTATACTCGGGATTATCCCGGTTAGTGAAATCATAAAAACCGGCAAAATGGAAAATATAGTCAACTCCTCCCTCCAGGGCGATATGCGTGGTAATTCTCTGCACCGTGGCCCTGTCTCCCAGGTCACCACGAAGCCACTGGATGTTTTCCTGTGCCGGTACGCCTGAAACATTCTGTTTGCGGCGGGCGACAGCATATATATAGTAATCATCTTTGATTTTTTTTAGAAAATGGCTGCCCACAAATCCCGATGCGCCGGTCACCAGGACTCTTATCTTATGGGGGGATGTGGTTGAAGAAACAGTCATTTTTTTGCAGAGATTCTGTATCGGTAAGTAAATTGAAAAAATAACCACGATAGGTAAAAATACCTATAATAAATCAAAACCTGCATAAGTCAAGTGGAAGCTTGACAACAAAATGGCAGGGTTTTGTGACCCTGCCATTTCAGTGTGTAGCTGTTGTCTGTCTTTCAGGCTTCTTTCTCTTTTTCTTCTTCCTCTTTATCGACTGGTTCACCGCCGTCAGGCATCGTAACTCCAAGCTGCGCACCACCCCAGGATGTACCGTAGTCGGCAGCAAGATCCTCCCTCCAGATCCTGTAACTCTCAGGAATCAGCTTGAAGCCTGAGTAGGCGGAAGCGACGATCAGGTAGATTGCAAAGGAGATATAGTACACTGCAAATACTGTTGCGATCAATCCGAGCATTCCAAAAACAGCCCAACCAACTTTACCCTGCGCTAATGTTATAATCATATTGTCTATCATGACCGGCCTCCTTTAAGTTTTGCTATCCTTTTTGTTGTTTCCAGATCGCCCCTTTTGTGATCTGATTCCAGAGTTTCCGTTTTCGATTTTTTTGCTTTCAATGTATTTAATACAATATATATGCCAGACTTTGTGACAGGAGTTAATTGTTGCAAAATAGTATATAATATATTGAAATTAAAGGACAAATTTTATTATTTTTCATGTCGGCCAACCATTGATCAGAGTATGTATTCATTTCTTGCTGTTGAGTAATTAAGCAGTGTGTT
>JBDLJI010000248.1:0-4017 GCA_039714455.1 Thermodesulfobacteriota bacterium | reverse complement strand
GTGGTCCGGGAAGGGTCAGGAATCAAGAGCGTCAAGGATCTGGTTGGAAAAAAGGTAGGCGTCGGCAATGCAGGATCAGGTGCGTTTGCCAACTGTGAGCTCTTCTTTAGCCATCTTGGCGTCTGGGATAAGATTGAAAGAAACGCAATGGGGTATAATGACGCAGCTGCCGCATTCGGCAACAAGCAACTGGATGCCTTCTGGCTGTTCACCGCCTTTCCAAGCGGCGCCGTGATCATGGCTGCCCAGACCAACAAGATCGGCCTGGTGGACCTGAGTGCTGACGCTGAAGCCTCGGGATTTTATGATGCCTATCCCTATTTCGCCAAACTTTCGGTACCGGCCGGTACTTACAAAGGGGTTGACTATGACTCTCCTTCATTCCAGGACAGCGCTTTGTGGGTGGCCAACTCCAAGGTGTCGGCTGATGTTGTTTATAATATGCTTTCCGCAATATACACAGATGAAGGTCTCAAGCACATGGTGGAACAGAAGAAAACCTTTAAAAACATGAGCCTTGAAACAGGAGCCACCAATATTGTTACACCCTTTCATCCGGGTGCAGAGAGATTCTGGAGAGAAAAAGGTATGTTAAAATAAGAAACTTGAAAAATCCCACCTTAAGTCCGCCCGTGCCAACCGGTTGTACCGCCGGTTGACACGGGTGTAGGTGCAGACAAGTTGCAGGAATTAATAACAGTAATTCTGACCCGCCAGATCTTCAAACCCCTAAAATGCTTGGGTGGAAATAATGTATGAAAAGCTGAACAAATTTGAAAGAATAGTATTTGATGTATTGTCTGTAGGCCTGGTTTTGTTTTACTCCTATTCGGCAGTCCTGCAACCGGCAGCCACCCAGTATCACCGGGGAATATATGTTATTGTAACCTATGTCCTCATCTTTCTTGTCTATAAGTCAAAAAATAAATGGATGAGAATCGTTGATTATCTCTTGATACTGCTTTCCATCTTCACTATCGGTTACTGGATAGTCAATTTTGAGGCAATAAACTACCGCATGGGTATAGAAACCCGTCTTGACATGGCCGTCGCCATTGTCGGTGTGCTCCTTGGCATCGAACTTGCCAGACGGGTGGTGGGGATCGTCTTTGTCATAATGGGTGGCATTCTGCTTCTCTACGGTGTATACGGTGCCCATATGCCGGATTTGATCTCCCATGCCGGTGATACCTTTCCGGCGGTGTGCACCAGCATTTTCTATAAAAGCGACGGCGTGTTCGGCATTATGGCAAATGTCCTGGCCACCTATGTCATTCTCTTTGTGTTGTTCGGGGCCTTTCTGGAAAAATGCGGGGCTCAGAAATTCTTCATTGACTTTCCCTTGGCTGCTGTGGGCCATAGAATTGGCGGTCCCGGAAAGGTTGCAGTCATTGCCAGCGGTCTCTTTGGCTCCATTTCCGGCAGCGCCATTGCCAATACGGTTTCTACCGGGGCCTTTACCATCCCCATGATGAAAAAGGCCGGGTTCAGGCCCCATGTCGCCGGCGGCATTGAACCGGCTGCCTCCATTTCCGGTATGTTCATGCCTCCGATCATGGGCGCCGGCGGTTTTATCATGGCCGAGCTTACCGGGGTGCCCTATTCAAAGATAATGCTGGTTGCCATCTTTCCTGCCCTCATGTATGTGTTCAGCGTTTTTATGATGGTTCATTTTGAGGCCAAGATATACAATATCAAAGGGGAGAAGAGTGAACACAGCGCCATGGCAATTCTCAAATCCGAATGGTACTATACCCTGCCGCTCGTCGTTATCACCGTTTTAATGTTGATGGGTTATTCTCCAGGGTACTCGGCGATTCTCGGCTTGGTCACATGCATTGTTATCAGCTGGTTCAGGAAAGAGACACGCATAGGTTTGAAGGGCTTTGTCGAAGCATCCAGAAAGGGCACCATGAGTAGTCTGAAAATCGGTGCCGTGGTAGGAGTTATCGGCATTATCATCGGGGTGCTCACCTTCAGCGGCCTTATACTTACCTTTGCCGATATTGTCATTGAACTGGCCAACGGCAAATTATGGTTGACCATCCTTCTTATTGCTCTGGCCTCCCTGGTGTTGGGCATGGGCGTCCCGGTCACGGCAGCCTATCTGATCACAGCGGTGGTGGCTGTTCCTGCTCTTACCCACCTTGGTGTGAATGAACTCGCAGCCCATATGATCGTTTACTGGCTTTCTCAGGATTCCAACATTACTCCCCCTGTTTGTATTGCGGCGTTTGCCGGGGCCACCATTGCCAAAGCAAATATGTGGCGTACTGCCTTTGCGGCTTTCAAGTTTGCCAAGTTTCTCTACCTGGGACCGTTTCTGTTCGGGTATGTGCCGGGCTTTTCACTGGACGGCAGCGCCACTGATATTGTCAAGGCGTTTGTGCTGATTTTCATCGGTACCTACGGCTATTCCTGGCTTTTGAGTGGTATTTGGTATTACAAGCTGCGGGGGCAATACCCTAAGCAGTCAACGACTTGATTTATTCGAAAATTTATTTTTGGGTTCGTGTCCGGACAGCAGAGGCCCTGCAGAGTACTGAAAAGTAATTTCTTGGATCCCAAATAACCATTTGATGGACAAAACAATGGATATTCCCAAAATAGAAATAAAAAAGATTCTTTACACCACAGACCTCTCTGAGTCTGGCAGATATGCCTTCGCTTATGCTGCCAGCCTGGCCAATGCCTACAAAGCTGAAATATCGGTTTTGCATGTTATTGAGGAAGGGCCGGAACTGGATAAGACTCTGGTCGGCTATATTTCAGAAGAACTCTGGGAGCAGATAAAAAAGCAGAACCTGGAGGAGGCCCGTGGAATATTGGTCGATCGGAAAAGGGACAATGCCGCCATTAAGAAATGTGTCGGCGATTTCTGCGAAGAGATCCAGTCCAATTCCCCGGAAGAAGCCTATGTGGCTTATGATATCGCTATTGAAATGGGTCATGCGGTGAAAAAGATTTTGGAGTACGCCGTCCAGGGCAGCTATGATATTATCGTGATTGGTAGCCACGGACACGGTACCCTGGATACCATGATGGGCGATACTGCCCGCCGAATTGTACGCCGTTCTGAGATCCCTGTTCTTGTTGTAAGGCTTCCCCGATAATTTAGGGTAACCTGAACAACGGCACCATTGCCATGTTTCCACCGGAAACATCACGTATTTTTGAAACCCTGCCGCTTGTTTTTGCCTTGGAAGCCGTGCTTCCTGAATAGGCCAGATTTTTTAAAACTGAGCACGAACAGCTCACCGGCTCACAGATTTATAAAAAAAGGCATGGACAGGTTTCCCTGCCGTGGATGGCGGTGATGATTGTCGCTCTGATTCTGGTTACCTATATTCAGTGGGGCAACAGCAAATCAGGCAAGCTTAAGCTTAGTTGAGAGTTTTTTAGTTACAGAACAATCTCTCCCACATTTCCCCCCTCAATATTTCTTCAATAACTCAAGAAATTTGTTGCTCACAGCTCTATGTGAGTTAAATTGCTTATATTAGCTCTAAATAAGTTTCTTCAGTTGAAATCAGGGTGAAGTTTTATCCGATAACCAGTATACGGAGGATGGTACTATGAGTGATGCAAAGGCTTGCAAGAATTGCGGCATAAACTTACCCGGAGATTTTTCCGGCGATATCTGTCCCGGATGCGGGCTGACTTACTGGAAGTGCGGCAACTGTGGTTTTCTTTTGACAGCGCCCGTCGGCCCGGATACCTGCCCGAGTTGCAAGGAAAAATGCGAGTTTAAGAACGTGACCTGCTACACCCCTGAATGCGGGGGGCCTGGAAATGTTGACCCGAGACTCTAAACCTGATTTGGATAATGGAGAGGGGATGCACATGAGAAACAGAGCGTTTATTGGTTTTTTACCTGTCCTTTTAATGCTTTTGTTATCAGGTGGCTGCCAGAAAGCCTACTACAACACCATGGAGAAATTCGGGGTTCACAAGCGCGATATCATGGTTGACCGTGTGGAGGAGGCGCGTGACAGCCAGGAAGAGGCAAAGGAGCAA
>JBDLJI010000247.1:0-4031 GCA_039714455.1 Thermodesulfobacteriota bacterium | reverse complement strand
AAGTCGAGACGCCGGATAGATAAAGTGTAAGGGGGGTGAGCTATACTTTAGTATGCACCCTTAAAGGCAGGGTATAAACTTACCGCCCTTACACTGCAGGCTATACGGATGTATCGGCTTGCCTTGTGCGAACAGTTCAGTATATTTTTTCATCTACACCATTCGTAAACACTCTGCTCCTGTTAATATCCTGTATATCATCATCTTTCATTTAATCAGTCCAATTCCTCGGCACAATCAACACACATGTCGGATTCCGGCATTATCATCAACCTGGCCAGCGGAATCGGCTCCTCGCATTCCCTGCACAAACCGAATCCTGGTTGCTCAATCATTTTCAGAGCCCGCTCCAGTTTTGCCAGAGTATTCCTGGCCTCCCGCAAAGCAGCCTCATTGATGCTCTTGTTGCCGATTGCATCCATGCGGGTAAGCCTGCCTATGGCATCATCAGGGGCCACAGGTTGAGTAAGCTCTGCGTAGGAAACGATATCATCTTTCACCGTTTCAATCTTCTCTCTAATCTGGCCAGCGAGTTTTTCCTTTTCTGCTTCCTGCATCACTTTACTCTACCAAAGTCTGTTTGCCATGAATTGTCCTGTACCGGCCAGGACCTAACCCGGGTTTCTCACAAGTCGAGACGCCGTATAGACAAAGTGTAAGGTGGTTGAGCTATACTTTAGTATGCTAAACGCCTTACTCTGCAGGCTATACGGATGTATCGGCTTGCCTTGTGCGAACAGTTCAGTATATTTTTTCATCTACACCATTCGTAAACACTCTGTTCCCGTCAATATCCCGTATACCATCTTCTATGCCCTCAGACTATCACCACTTACTATTGAATGCTGAAATGTTCGTGAGAAATGCGGGCTAATAATAAATGTCTCTATTTAAGACTCATTTTCAAACTACACAACCTGCCCAATAATGCCAAATTAAACATTGCGTAATATACTGGAAAACTACCTTGCCACTGTTAATTGCAGAAAAACTCTTTTTGTATTGATTGCTACAATCTCAAACAACAGTTATTATATTTTCACCAATAGGGAATTTAACCTAAAACAGGGAACGTTCTATGAAATGGCTTTTGATACTTGTTATAGCTGTTGCCGTTATTTACGGTTTTGCTGCAATTAACATGCGGATGGCAGCCCGTAACCTTGTGGGCTGAGGCGGCAACTCATGCACCCGGTCGGGTGGCCTCTTCTCTTTCTTAAAACTGAAGAAAAAAAGTGGATCAGCCAGGAATAACTGATTCTTTACTTCTGGACAGTCACTAGTTTGCCAATAGGCGACTGTCCTAAATTAACTCCAAATCTTTTAAAATACTTTCCGCCTCTTTTCTAAAATCTTCCCGTACCATCACCCTTGCTGCCAATGGAACCGGTGCGAGTCGATGCGATTGTTCTCCGTCAATATAATATTCAATTTCAGTCTTATCGAAACTCGCCTTGATAACGGCAATGTTCCCTTCCCTGAAAATTGTAGCCAGCTTGACAAATCCCGGCATTTTCGGTTGAGGCCCCAACTTTTCAACCAGGTCGACATCACAATCAGTGCACTCTAGAAATCCCTCCCTGTACTCAGCGCGGCATATTGGACAAAACATGTTTATCCTCCCATTCCGTTGAAAAACACCTTTTAAACATCTTTTCTTTTCTGAAAGCAGGTTTATAATGCGTCCTAATTATACTAAATATATTATAAGATATTTACTTCACTTTGTATTCTAAAAACCCAGGAGTGATCAATGAAACGCTTATTTTTTGTACTTCTTCTGCTGCTGTGCTGGTCCGTACCTGCTTTTGCTGCTGTTGTCGGGGAATCGGTGACTTATAATGCCAGAGATTTTGTCATGGAAGGATATATTGCCTATGATGACAGTATCACAACAAAAAGACCGGGAATTCTTGTAGTCCATGAATGGTGGGGCCATAACGAGTATGCCCGCAAGAGAGCCAGAATGCTGGCAGAACTCGGCTATACAGCATTGGCTGTTGATATGTATGGTGATGGCAAACAGGCTGATCACCCTGGAGACGCTTCAAAGTTTGCATCTGAGGTCAGAAAGAATCTCTCAGAGGCAAAACATAGGTTTGGGGCAGCTCTGCAGGTTCTGCAAAAACATCCATCAGTTGACCCACAACACATAGCGGCAATCGGTTATTGCTTTGGAGGTGGAATTGTTCTGCAGATGGCAAGACAGGGGCTTGACCTGGATGCTGTTGTCAGCTTTCATGGTTCACTGGCCACAGATACCCCCGCTATTAAAGGCACTGTTAAAGCTCGTATTCTTGTCTGTTATGGAGCTAATGACAAACTTGTCACGCCTGGGCAGATTCAAGCCTTTCTCAGAGAAATGAAAGCTGCGGATGTTGATTACAAGTTTATTTCCTACCCCGGTGCCAAACACAGTTTTACCAACCCTGATGCTGACACCTACGCAAAAAAGTTTAACATTCCAGTTGGATACAGTGCTGAAGCTGACCAAAAATCCTGGCAGGACATGCAGAATTTTCTGAAGGACTCGTTTGCTAAGTAAATTAACCGATTAATCGTATTGTTTTTGCAGGCCGTTTGGTCTATTATGGCGACCTTTTTGATAATTCAAAATTCAAAATTTATAATTAATACAACCGATGATCACCTTACTTGACTACGGAGCCGGAAATGTAAGATCCGTTCGGAATGCCATAAAAAAACTTGGCTATTCTGTTAAAGACGTTTCCTCACCGGAAGACATACTTAAAGCAGAAAAACTCATTTTTCCCGGGGTGGGCAGCTTCGGCAGTGCCATGCTCAGTCTTACTGAAAACGGTTACCTTGAGCCTTTACTCAAATATATCCAGGATGACAGGCCTTACCTGGGTATCTGCCTCGGGTTACAGACTCTCTTTGAGGGCAGTGAGGAAGCACTTGGTGTTAAAGGCCTGGGTATCATCAAGGGAGAAATTAAACGGTTTGATGACAGTACCCTTTCCATTCCCCAAATGGGCTGGAACGGCATAATCATACGAAAACCATCTTCCCTCTTCGCAGGTTACAATCAGGAAAAACTCTATTTTGTCCACTCATACAGGGCAGTGCCCACCCTTCAAAATAATGACTGGATTTTAACCACTACCAATTATAGCGATGAATTCATAAGCGGGGTCCAGAAAGGCAAGGTATCAGCTTTCCAGTTCCACCCTGAAAAAAGCGGTGAGGCAGGGTTGAACATTTTAAGAAACTTTCTCTCCGAAACCGGACTCTATGAATCTATGGCAGGGGAACTACTGCATTCCACTGACCGGACCAAACTTGCCAAACGTATTATTGCCTGTCTGGATGTCCGAACCAATGACCAAGGTGATCTTGTGGTTACCAAGGGCGATCAATACGATGTGCGCGAAGAAGGAGAAGTCAGGAACCTCGGCATGCCGGTGGATCTGGCTGGCAGATACTATCAGGAAGGTGCTGATGAAATCACCTTTTTAAACATCACCGGTTTCAGGGATTTTCCCATGAAAGACCAGCCCATGCTTGAGGTCCTGCAGAAAACATCTGAAAATGTCTTTGTGCCTCTGACTATTGGCGGCGGCATACGGGAGTACACTGACAGTAAAGGTAAATACTACTCTGCCCTTGACGTGGCTTCAGAATATTTCCGTTCAGGTGCAGATAAGATATCCATCGGCAGTGATGCAGTTTATATTGTGGAAGAATTTCTGCAAACCGGAGAGATGACAGGAAACAGCTCCATTGAGGAGATCTCCCTGATTTATGGTAACCAGGCTGTTGTTATATCTATTGACCCGCGCCGAATATATGTGCTGTCACCGGATGACACGGAACACAATACCATTAAAACTGAATTTCCAGGTCCCGACGGAGAAGAATACTGTTGGTATCAGTGCACCGTAAAAGGTGGACGGGAAGGTCGTGACATTGATGCAATGCAATTGGCGACGGTATGTGAGAAACTTGGAGCCGGAGAGATATTACTCAACTGTATTGACAAAGATGGTACTAATAGTGGTTTTGACATT
>JBDLJI010000246.1:0-4039 GCA_039714455.1 Thermodesulfobacteriota bacterium | reverse complement strand
ATTCGTAAACACTCTGTTCCTGTTAATATCCTGTATACCATCTTCTATGCCCTCAGACTATCACCATTCACTATTGAATGCTGAAATGTTCGTGAGAAAAGCGGGCTAAATCTTAAAGTCGACAAACGAGTAGATTTCGAGAGGAGAACACATCATTCTATCATAGGAGATTTTTATTTGACACCCTTATTTTTCTATGGTTATATCTCCCATTTATTGCTTTTTAGGGAAACATTGGTCTGCCCCGGCAAAGAACCTTACGCAGAGAGGACTACAGCGATTACTTGATAGACAGTTTGCAGGGGCTGCACATATAATTTTGAAAATAAGAGACGTTTAAGGAAAAAGTTATGAAGAGAACATTTCAACCCAGCAACATCAAACGGAAAAGAACCCATGGCTTTCGCCTGCGCATGAAAACAAAGGCGGGCAGGACAATTATTAATAATAGAAGAGCCAAGGGACGAAAAAGGTTAAGCGCTTGATAGGATCGCCTGGCTATCTTTCCGGATACCGGGTGTTCCGTTAATGGACAGGGCCGGCCTAAGCTGTTAAGCCATGAACCCCCTCTCGTTACCCAAGACCTATCTACTGAGAAAAAAAAGCGAATACGATAATGTTTACCTGCGTGGTAAACGGGTACACGGGGAAAATTTCAGTCTGATTCTGCTACCAAACAATCTCAAGCACAACCGGCTTGGAATCAGTATTCATGGGCAGCTCAAGGGCGCGGCAAAGAGAAACAGGATAAAGAGAATCATCAGGGAATTCTTCCGTTTAGACAGACGTTTCCTTCAGGAAAAGAGTTCCAGAAGTTGTGAGTTACCTTCCATGGATATAGTTATTACGGTGCGGAAAGGTTTTAATCTGGAAAAGCAGGCGGATTTTGCAGCCGCTGTCAGCAGCCTGCTGGGTCGCAGCAGGCATTCTTTTCTGTAGAAAAAACCGTTGCCGTTTAACGCTTTATAACCAAAGGAAATAGAGCGACTGGGAAGAACTGATGTAGGAAAAAGTAAATTTATGAAAGATTTTCTGCAGAAATGCAGCACTCATTTTTTTCTTTCCCTGATCAGGGCATATCAACTCCTGATTTCCCCCCTGCTTCCCCCTACATGCCGCTTTACGCCCACCTGTTCCCAGTATGCCATTGATGCTATCAAATGCCATGGTGTCATTCGGGGTATATGCAAGGCCCTGTGGCGAATTTTGCGCTGCCATCCCTTTAGTGATGGCGGCTATGACCCGGTTAAATAAACCTGAACCCGTTCTGCCGGGAACGGTAAGCAACCGCACTGACCGATTGAAGGTCGAAAAGGAATAGTAATGGATAATTATAGAGCTATATTGGCAATTGTTCTGGCCTTTTTCATTCTGCTTGGCTATCAGTACCTCTATGTTGGGACTGAACAGGAACAGCCCGTAGTTGAAGAAACAGTTGAGGTGCAACAGCCAAAAGTCCCTGTTCAGGAAGTGCAACCCCAACCTGTTCCAACCGCAATTGTTTCCGCAGATCAAGCGATAGAATTTGAGCAACCGGTAAAATTTGAAGAACCGGCGAGCCTTCCAAGCCAGGCGGGGAAGGATATTGTTGTTGAGACAGACGCCTTTACTGCGGTCATAACGGAAACCGGCGGCGGAGTTAAAAGTTTTAAACTTAACCGCTTTAATGAAACAACAGATGCAGACTCTGAACGAAAAGAGCTGATCAGCACAGAATCTTTTACAGAACTCCCCCTTTATTTTTCCTGGGGTGTAGATCCCAGTCGGGCCCAAATTCCTTTATTTGCCTCTGATAAGGAAACGCTTAAGGTTGAAGCCGGCGAAAGCCAGACTCTGACCATGACGGCCAAACTGTCCTCCGGCCTGCAGGTAACCAGACGATTGGTTTTTGATCCTGACAGCTACCTGATCAAAATGTCAATTGATATTTACAATTTTTCCGAGACGGCTCTGCAGGGCTCTCCTTACATGAGTCTTACCAATCTCCCCTTTGGTGCATCTGCCCAGCGCTATTTCTTTTCCGGTCCGGCTGCTTTGATTGACGGCAAACTTGAGGAGATCAAGACCGGGGATCTTGAAGAGGCAAGCAAAACCCTGAAGGGAAATATTACCTGGGCTGCTTACGAAGGGACATATTTTATGACCGGCGTTATACCGGAAGAAAATGAAGGTATATCATTAAAGCTGTCAGCAGAAGGAGAGAAGATCAGGTCCCTGCTTATCGGCATAGAGGATGTTATCCCTGCAAAGGGACATCTTCAGTATAATTATCAGGTTTACTTTGGGCCAAAGAAAATGGCGACCCTCAAAGAGGTCGGACACGATCTGGAGCGGATTGTCAATTTTGGCTGGTTTGATAAGCTTGCCAGGCCCGCCTTGTATCTGTTGAATTTTTTCTACAGCTATGTAGGTAATTATGGAATTTCCATTATACTGGTCACTATTCTGATTAAGCTCCTGTTTTGGCCCATTGCCCAGAAGGGGCTGAAATCAATGAAGAACATGCAGAAGATTCAGCCCAAAATGGCAAAGCTTAAGGAAAAGTATAAAAACGACAAGACCCGCCTTAACGAGGAAATGATGATCCTGTATAAAACCTACAAGGTCAATCCCGTTGGCGGCTGCCTGCCGATGATGTTGCAGATTCCGGTGTTTTTTGCACTCTATAAGGTACTGCTCCAGGCTATAGAACTCAGACATGCTCCCTTTATGCTCTGGATCACTGACCTGTCTGCTCCGGATCGCCTTATGGTAGGCTTGGATCTTCCTTATCTCGGGGGTATCCCTGTCCTTACTCTTCTCATGGGGGGCTCCATGTTTCTGCAGCAGAGAATGACGCCAAGCCCGGCAGATCCCACCCAGGCAAAAATAATGATGTTTCTGCCCGTGATCTTTACCTTTATGTTTCTGAATTTTGCTTCCGGACTGGTGTTGTATTGGCTTGTAAACAACCTGTTGTCCATTGTCCAGCAGTATCTAATCAATAAGAAGGCAGCGGCAGCATAAAAATAAATGTCCGGGCTACACTATGAAGCATAGCGTAGATAGCCGCTTGAATAAGTGCGAGGAGTAAAATGCCTTTAGATAAAAAAAATGAATTTGAGGGAAAAGATGTCGCTGATGCTATCAGCAAGGCATGCAAATCCCTTAATGTTCCACAGGAAAATCTTGATATTGAGGTGTTGACTACAGGCACTTCAGGAATTTTTGGTCTTTGCAGGCAGAAGACCCGTCTTCGGGTATCTGTAAAGAAAGAATACAGACAGAAAACTGAAGAAAAGCCATCTAAAAGACCAGCTAAAGCCAAAAGTGAAAAAACAGAGATCATTGAAAAAAAGAAGAGGGCTTCTTCGAGAGAGCAAAAGAAAGAGGACAGGCCGGAACCTTCTGCAAAGGTTCAAGATATAGTAAGGGAACCAAAAAAAGATTTTCAGGTGGGCCCGGAGCTGTTGGCAAAAGTTGAAGTTGATATAAGCCGTCTCCTGGAGTTGATGGCTTCTCCGTCCGAGGTTTCTGTCTCCAGTTCTCAGGAAAATGTAAATGTCCTGATTAAGGGGGAGCATGTTGATGAGATAGTTGCGGATAACGGCAAAATACTTGACAGTCTGCAATATTTACTCAGGAAAATGATCGGTAATAGTTTTACCGAGAAGGCCATAATCACCTTGGATGCGGGAGATTTCAGGGCCAAGCGGAACGAAGAGCTGAAGCAGCTTGGACTTCAACTTGCCGCCGAGGTCAAGAAAAGTGATAAAACCCGGTCAATTCCATCCCTGAATCCCTCTGAACGCCGAGTTGTTCATATTGCTCTGCAGGACGATAAGGATATCCGCAGCAGGAGCGTTGGAGAAGGACTTTTTAAGAAAGTATTGATCTACCGTCCGGGAAAAGGTAAGAAAAGACCTCCCAGAAGACGGAAGGGCCCCAGGAACAAGAAGTAAATAGAGTTAAGGGCCACCGTGTTTTTCCAATTTTCGGCGTTTATACCCCTCAGGTAAGCGATAGACTCCGAGGGGGTACTAAAAAGAGTGCCCAGAAT
>JBDLJI010000245.1:0-4041 GCA_039714455.1 Thermodesulfobacteriota bacterium | reverse complement strand
AAATAACGGCATACAGGAGCGGTATGGCAATGATGATGAAACCAAGTGGATCTTTAAGCAGCAGGTTGAGCAGTCCCATGGATTTTTTAAATTTAAAATGGTCGGCAAAATAGGGGCAGATCTTGAAGCACAAGACTTTACATTTATAATTGTGTCAATACAAGACCTGCCAACAATCTAACTTAAAAAATTAGGTATGGTGTCTGCTGAATTCTTATCCATACCCGGTCCATTCCCTATCATTTTCTTAGGGTTGGAGCTTGTCTTGTTAAATGTAAAATGGAGAATGGAGAATGTAAAATTGTCATCATGCAAAACGAGACGACGATTGAAAGAAAATGGAGAATGGAAATGCAGAACAAGAAAGATCTTAAAAATCGGACAAAAAAATTTGCCTTGAGAATAATAAGAATGTATTCGTCTCTGCCAAGATCAATGGAAGCCCAGGTTCTGGGCAAACAGGTTCTTCGCTCCGGAACCTCGGTTGGTGCAAATTATCGAGAAGCCTCTCAAGGCAGATCAAAGGCAGAGTTTATTGCCAAGATGGGAGATTGTCTCAAGGAGCTTGATGAAACAACGTATTGGTTTGATCTGTTGGTTGAAGGTGGCATCCTTCCAAAGAAAAAATTATCTGACTTACTTCAGGAATCAAAAGAGCTAACAGCAATTTTTATTACAATAATCAAGAAGACAAAAACCAATTTAAAGAAAAAATAGTTTTTCATTCTCAATTCTCCATTTTTAATTTTTAAACCGGTCAATAAAATCGCCAAGTTTTTCATGGAAGACAAAGTCTGCAATGTTATCCAAAGGAGTATCTGACTGGGTTATTATTACAAGGACTGCCCCGTTCTGTTTCGCAAGGAGCGGAAAAGCAGCAGCCGGCTGCACGACAAGGGTTGAACCGGCAGCGATCATCATGTCGCATGACAGGGCAAGGTCCTCGGCGCGTTCCAGGTCTTCCGGGACAAGGTTCTGGCCAAAAGATATGGTATTTGGTTTCAGCAGACCACCGCATTTGCTGCAAAGGGGTGCACCATTATCCAGGTTAAGCTCATCCAATGTTTCATGGGCCGGTGTAATATCATTACACTTCAGGCAGATTACCTCCAGGTTTGTGCCATGGATATTGACCAGCACATGCCTGGGAAGCCCGCTTTTCTCATGCAGGCCGTCTATATTCTGGGTGATCAGCCCGAGGAACTTATTTCTGTCATGCAGCTCTTTAAAAAACACATGGGTCTTGCTTACCCTGGCGTCCCTGATCCCCTGCCACAGAGCTTTCTTGCGCTGCCAGTAGAGGAGCCGCTTGGACTCATCAGCTAGGAACTCGTCCAGGTACACCGGCTGGAACTTATCCCAGATGCCTCCCTGGCTGCGGTAATCAGGTATACCTGACTCAGTGCTTATTCCTGCCCCGGTAAATCCGACGATCCTCTTACTTTTTTCAAGTGCTGCTCTGAACCTGTCAATGTCATCCATTATTCAATAATAACAAGGCAATTCCAGGGACACATTACTAATTTACAATGGTTTACTGACCTCGAATTTTCGGCTTTCATTTTACATTTTCTGTCAGTCGTCGTCTCGTCTCGTTTGACGACAATTTTACATTCTTAATTTAGTCCTAAACTCCCGAATAGATCAATTCGATCCAGCGCTCACTGGTGAACATCCCATCGCCCCAGACCTCCTCAAGATCAGCCAGTGGTTTGGCAGCGGCCGCCTCTTGGGCGGATTTTCCCGCTGCTTTCAGTTTGCGCAGCCGTTCATATGCGGTCTGCAGCATCCGGCGGTAATCTGCCAACTGTTTCCTGTCTGCCAGGGGGCCGTGCCCCGGGATGATTTTCGTGTTCTCATCAGCCAGGGACAGGACTATGTCAACAGCCTTAATCATCCCTTTGAGGGAGCCGCCATGGGTAACATCGATAAAAGGATAGATGCCGTTGAAAAAGAAATCACCGGCGTGGATGACATTGGCCGATTCAAAAGAGATAAAACTGTCACCATCTGTATGGGCGTGGGGAACATGCAGGGCACGGACGGTATCACCGTTAAGATGAAAACTGATATTCTCGGAAAAGGTCACAACCGGCAGCCCTTCACGGGGAACAGCCTCCCTCATCATATTAAACGCCTCGATAAAGGAGCCGTTTCGCAGCCGTTCACGCACATTGTCGTGCGAAAAGATCAGGGTGCCTCCCCGACCCAGCTTCTCGTTACCGCCTGTGTGGTCTCCATGGTAATGGGTATTGATCAGGAATTTGGGGTGATCACCGCCGACCGACTTGATGGCCGCCAGGATTTGTTCCGTCAGCGGAGCGAACTGGTCATCAATCATGAATGTTCCTTCCCCGCCGATAAACAGACCAATATTGCCGCCCTGTCCGGCTATCATGTATATCCCGTCAGTGACCTTGACAGGGGTGATTTTTTCATCAGCAGCTTGTCCGCTGGCTGCAAATGATATAAAGCCTGCGATCAAAACACATACAATTGATTTGATTTTACCAGCCATTTTACGTCTCCTTGACAATGAGAAACTGGGGTCTGTCCCCGGTTTTTTCTAATTATCGCTTATTAAATTAGCGAGCAGGTGCACTCTGTTGAAGCTTTAAATTTTTTTCTTCCAACATCCTGCCTTTCTCCAGGAGATTGTTTATCGAAGTTTCCATTGACTCTTTCTGCAGCTGCAAATATTCAAGGTACTCAAGTCTCTTTTGTTGATCTTCCAACATTACGAGATTCTCTTTCTGTTCAGACAGTTCCTTTACGGTCTCTTTAAACTCTGACAACTCATTACTCAAAGCGGTGAGGCGTTCGTTCTGTGCCTGTATTGAGACTTCCCCTTCTTTTATTTTTTTCTGCAAAGTTACATGCTTGGCCTGCTGCTCAATATTCGCTTTTGCAGCGAGATCATTACGAGTTTTCAGATCCTGGATATTTTGCTCCAGGACAGGTTTTTGACGCTGTAGAAACTCAATCGAGTCAAGCACACCTTTTTTATTTAAAATTTCACTCCTGAGCCCTTGATTCGCACTATTAAGAGTTTCACTCTCTTTCGTTAATTCCGCCACTTCAGTCTTGGTGGCTGAAACCTGCCCATTCAAATCTCTCAATTCCTGACGTAGCTTTGAAAGAGCTGATTCGGTAATATTCTTCTCTTCAATTAACTTTTCATGTGCAGCTGTCATTTCAGCTGCCTGCTGCTCCATGATTTCCACCTTTTTCGTAACATCCTGAAGAGAGCCATTTTCTGCTCTCAAAAGATCTAGTTGCGTACCAGTCTGTTTGACCTTTTCTGTAAGCTCCGACTTTTCTGATTTCCAGTTTTTGAATTGATTATGGTTGCTAAAGGCAACAATCATAAATATCAGCACTGCCAGAATAACAATAATTGTCGGTAACTTGCGAATCCAGGAATCTTCTTTTTTGTTTGAATCATTCATTTTTGTTTTCCTCATAGAACAAGGTTGATCATCTAGAGCTGCCTAATCTCAGATACTAATGAAATCAGTTCCTTTTTTCTCTAAACTTGTCAACCCCGAAAATTAAACTGTTTCTGACAGTCAGGCTGTTAAATCCTTGTCAGTAAAGACTGAAAATAGCCAGTGGAAGGGAATTATTGGGAACAGACCACGATTCCGGCGCTAATTAATTTCAAAAAACCGGGGTCAGACCCCAAATAATTTACGGGGACACAATACTAATTTACAATGATTGAGTGTCCCGGAATTTTCGGCTTTCATTCTCCATTTTACATTTTAAATTTTGCATTTAGAAAAGTATGGTGTCCCCGGAATTCAGTTGAAATGTAACCAACTCAAAGCCCTGGCGGACGTTGTTGATCCGTATCTCTTCGGTCTAGAAGCCTCCAATATTGAGACCAGGAAGAGGTGTAAACGCCTTCTTTACAATGGTGGTCTGTCCAATTCCAGGAATCCCGGTTATGAGAAGGACATTGCTGGATGCAGACATCGTTGTCAGTTTTCCTTTTTTCCTTACTGTTTTACTGCCCTTTTTCAATTAAACAACGTCCCC
>JBDLJI010000244.1:0-4050 GCA_039714455.1 Thermodesulfobacteriota bacterium | reverse complement strand
AAAAATAAAAAAAGGTATTGTTCAGGAAATAATTAATGATGAAAACTTTTTCACAAATAAGTCCTTATCAGAGTACCATCAGAAAGACCTTGCACTGCAGTGGAATCGGCCTGCATTCAGGGAAGCTGATTAATATGACTCTCAACCCGGCAGGAGCAAATACCGGCATCCGCTTTGTACGTTCTGACGTGGCTGGTAAAAATTTGATTCCGGCCTACATGAACCGTGTTGTTGACACCACCATGGCAACAACAATTTCTGAAGGTAACGCTTCCATTGCGACTACAGAGCATCTCCTTGCAGCTATCAACGGGCTTTCCATTGATAATATTCTTATCGAGGTGGATGGTCCTGAGATTCCCATAATGGATGGCAGTTCCTCTCCTTTTGTCGATCTGCTTCTTGAGGCCGGCTACAGACAGCAAAAAAGCTACAGAAGACTTGTGAAGATCACCCGGGAGATTTCATTGAGGGAAGGCGACAAACATATCAGCATATACCCTTATGACGGGTTCAAAGTTACTGCTGAGATTAATTTCAATCACGACTCTATCAAGCGCCAGGTCTATTCTGTATCAGTCTCTACGCAGAAATTTATTGCTGAAATATCCAAGGCACGGACCTTCGGTTTTCTTGAAGATGTCAAAAAATTGCAGCAAAGCGGCTTAGCCCTTGGCGCCTCTCTTGAGAATGCCGTCGGCATGGACGAAAATGGCGTTCTGAACAAAGAGGGATTGCGGTACAACAATGAATTCGTGCGTCATAAAATCGTTGATATCATCGGTGATATGGCCCTTCTTGGCTGCCCAATACTCGGACACATTGTTGCATACAAGTCCGGCCACAGCCAACATCTCAGGCTGATGGAAAAAATTGCAGCCACACCTGAATCATGGGAGTTTGTTGAACTGAAGCAGGACGGACAGCTTTCGGTGCTGAGCAAATTCGTCACAAGAACAAAGGCAGCAGGCAACCGCCTTCTGCCAATCCTGTCCCCTGCAGCACAAAAAACTCCTGTCTCTGTACGATAAAATATAACAGCTGCATTATACCTTTAAAAAGCCTGACGGAATATAAGTTTCCTGCAGGCTTTTTTTATGCAAAAAATACAGCATTAAGAAAAAATAACTGTTATCTGTCTTTGTGACGATTTTAAAGTTATTTTTATTGGAGAAAACTACTATGGCACTTAGTGGCAACTTAGGTTTTATTGGTGGGGGCAGAATGGGTGAAGCCCTGATCCAGGGAATCCTCAAATCAGGCATCATTACTGCGGAAAATATACTGGTCACAGATCCGGCAGCCGAGAGAAGAGCATACCTCACAGAATCATTTGGTGTTAAAACCTTTGACAGTGGTGAAGGAGTAAATGTCTGGTCTGCCTGCACAACTGTCATCCTGGCTGTTAAACCGCAGATTATGAAGGATGTGCTCTTGGCTGCAAAAAACAATATAAATGATTCGCATCTGCTCATATCCATCGCAGCCGGGATAAAATCATCGCTTATCGATATAAATCTTTCCGGGTGCAATTGCAGAATCATACGGGTAATGCCCAATACACCTGCTTTTGTTCTCGAAGCGGTATCAGCTCTAAGTGCCGGCCCCAGAACAACGCAGGAAGATATGGACGTTACAGTAACTATTTTTGATTCCATTGGTAAAACCGTCATTCTGGATGAAAAATATTTTGATGCTGTAACAGGTTTGAGCGGCAGTGGCCCTGCTTATGTCTTTACCTTTATTGAAGCCTTAATAGATGGAGGCCTGAAGGTTGGACTCAACAGACCAGATGCGGAACTCCTTGCGATGCAAACCGTACTGGGATCTGTCAAGCTTGCTATGAGCAGCAAAGAGCACCCGGCCCAACTGCGGGCCATGGTAACCTCACCGGGCGGAACAACTATTGCCGGCCTGCACGAACTTGAGACAGC
The DNA here is from genome assembly GCA_039714455.1 of Thermodesulfobacteriota bacterium. GTDB lineage: Bacteria > Desulfobacterota > Desulfobulbia > Desulfobulbales > BM004 > BM004. The sequence goes on along the minus strand of JBDLJI010000244.1, from coordinate 2,116 downwards.
AGGTTTCAACGGAATAATCATGGACGCAATTGAAGCGGCAACCGAAAGATCAAAAGAGCTTGGAAAATGAAAATCCGCAAGGCCGGTATTATCTTAAAACAAGGTTCGGCCAAACCCCGTAAAATAGCCAGGGAACTTATCACATGGCTGGCAGAAAAAGGGGTCGATACTGTTGTCGATACAGTTAACAAGGACCTCGACATCCTCATCACCCTGGGCGGGGACGGCACCCTGCTGCTTGTTGCCGACAAGGCCAGCAGATACGAAATACCTGTCATGGGCATCAATCTCGGCGGCCTGGGTTTTCTTACAGCAGTAGCGGCAAAAGAGCGATTTGAAGCAATGGAGCTTCTCCTGGCCGGGAAGATGCTCGTTCAAAAAAGAATATTACTGAAAACAAGGTTATTAGGAACCTCTGCTGACAGGACATCTTCTGAAAATTACCTCTATGCTCTCAATGACGTCGTCATCAACAAAGGTGATATCGACCAGATTGTTAAGATGAGAACCTGGGCAGACCAGGAATTCATCACTACTTATAGAGCAGATGGTTTAATATTCTCAACACCGACAGGCTCCACTGCCTATAACCTGTCATCCGGCGGTCCGATAGTACAGCCCGGGTTACCCTGCATCCTTGTTACACCTATCTGCCCATTCATGCTGGAAAGCAGGCCTGTCCTGCTCTCTCCTGATGTAACCCTGATAACGCAACTGGATGGAAAGGCTGATAATGTCAAAGTGATTGTGGACGGGCGCTTTGCCTGGAATATGTTGGAGAATTCCCAACTAGAGGTAAAAACAGCAAAAAAACCTTTATACCTGGTCAGTATGCCTCAAAAGGGATATTTTGAAATCCTGAGAAACAAGCTGAACTGGGGAGGCACCGGTAATAAAATACCGGAACTCAGGAAGTGATAAAACAGGGTTCAAGGGGTCGAGGTGTCAAGGGGTCAAGGTAAAAACTGGATATTGGTTTCTAACTATTTAGTTCCAAGTTTTTTGTTTTCCTCGTCTGGCTGATTTTGGGAAGATTTTTAATTAATAATCTTTTATCATTTTTTTGTGTTCAGCACCTAGGCCGTAATGCCCAAAAACATGTCTTTCCTTTGCCTTAAACCCTCGAAACCTTGAAACCTAGACCCCTCGAAACCTTCAATCTATAACGTCATATTAAAAACTGTACGTTGTCAGCAGACTCCTTCCTCTCCTTACACCTCACCCCTTACTCTTATTTTTTCTGCAACTTGTACTTCTTCATTTTGTACTGTAAGAGACTTTTGGTTATCCCCAGGCTTTCCGCCGCCCTTGCCTGCACATAGTTTGCATCCTCAAGAGCATGTTTCACCAGCTGCTCCTCAACACCACTTAATACTTCAGGTAAAGGAAGGTCTGCCGGCAGTAATTTCTCAAAATCGCCATCGGGCGCCCAAGTCGCTGCTGCTTCACCATTCACTGTATCAGGGTGCACATCTCCGGACTGAATGACATCGTCACTGCAAAGAATAGCGGCCCGTTCAATGGTATTTTCAAGCTCGCGTACATTACCCTCCCAGGAAAGACCTGTCAGGTATCGCAAAGCATCACCGGATATTTTCAGGTTTGGCTTGTTCAATAAATTTGCAAATTTATTGATAAAATAATCTGTAAGCATCGGGATGTCATCTGCTCTTTCCCGCAAGGGAGGCAGGTGAATATGCAAAACATTTAATCGGTAATAAAGGTCTTCACGAAAATGGGCGTTATCCACTTCATCCTTCAAGTCTCTGTTGGTTGCAGTCAGGATCCGGACATCAACCTTAATCGGTTTCACACCTCCCACTCTTTCAAAACTGCGCTCCTGCAGCACACGCAGCAATTTTGCCTGCAGGGGAAGAGGTATATCGCCAATTTCATCTAGAAAAAGTGTCCCGGAATCTGCAAGTTCAAACCTGCCTTTCCGCATGGAAGTAGCGCCTGTAAAGGCCCCTCTTTCATGACCAAACAGCTCACTTTCAAGTAAAGTATCCGGGAGGGCGGCACAATTGACAGAGATAAAGGGGGCCTTCTCTCTGGGACTATTTATATGAATTGCCCGGGCAACCAGTTCCTTCCCGGTTCCACTTTCACCGGTGAT
>JBDLJI010000243.1:0-4057 GCA_039714455.1 Thermodesulfobacteriota bacterium | reverse complement strand
ATCTTCTATGCCCTCAGACTATCACCATTCACTATTGAATGCTGAAATGTTCGTGAGAAATGCGAGTTAGTTACAGTTATTCCTGCATGAAAAATCTTTCTGCTCAAAAAAAAACCAGAAGAACCACAACCGGGTGGTTCTTCTGGTATAAAACAACAAATTTCTTTAGCCAAGTTAAAAACAAGGCGTTCGGTAGTTTATTATTTCACAATCAAGACAGGCCTGTCAGCGGTATTTGCAACTTCCCTGCTGACGCTTCCCATTAACAGCCTTGGCGCACCTGACCTTTTCCCTTTTTTACCAATGATTATCATGCTTACATCTTCCTCTGCTGCTGTCGCTACTATCTTCTCAGCAGGATGACCGCCCTTCACCATGGTTTGCACATTGGGAACCGGGGAATTCTGCTCAAGGGCGTTTTTATAATAGCCTAATACGGTTTCAGCTTTTTTATTCAAAGCTTCCTGGTATTCAGTCCCCTCAAGAACCTCCTGCAAAGTGCTGAGCTCAGCATCACCAAGGATATCGGTCATAAAGGTACGACCCTCAAATTTTTCAACATAAAGAAGAATAATTGATTCAGGAGCCATGCATTTGCAGATTTGTGTGCACTTGCTGAAAATTTCTCTGGTAGCTTTTGTATCATCAACAGCTATAAGTATTTTTTTCATTTTCTCCCTCGATTCTGGGGTTTGTGCGTTTCTGGCAAATAAGCAGCTTTTTATTTTCCCCCGTAACCAGGAGCTGGCGGAGGAGCACCATAACCACCGGAGGGTGGGGCCGGAGCAGCGCCATAACCGCCGGACACCGGGGCAGGAGCAGCGCCATAACCGCCGGACACCGGGGCAGGAGCAGCGCCGTAGCCGCCCGAAGGTGCGGGAGCTGCACCGTAACCGCCGGAAGGTGCGGGAGCTGCGCCGTAACCACCGGAAGGAGCAGCACCATAGCCGCCGGAGGAGCCGGATTCAGCACCGTAGCCACCGGAGGCAGCCTCGCCGCCGCTTGCCGGTGCAGCCTTCTGGGAAACACCATGTCTTACCTTGGCAACATCGGTCGGGGCTATACTATATCCGATAATAAAGCCCAGAATTCCCACTGTAATCATTATTATTACTACAAAACTCGTTTTCATATTCCCTCCTCAGGTCAGGTAACGTAAGTATTTCATGGCCTGCTCGCCCGAATGGCAACCATTACACACCCTATCAATTCAAAATAGTCCGCCAGGTTTTGCCTGGGCAGAATAAAACCTGGCGGTATCGGCCACTATGGAAAAGGATTCTATCCCTTTTCAATCTCCAGATAGATTTTTCCACCTTCAATTTTTTCTTCAAGAATCTCATCACCCTGTGCCTCAACCATCTGAATGATGGTTTCCTTGGATGACGGATTGTCAAAGATGAGCGACAGGATGTCCCCTTCTTCCATTTTCTGCAGGGACTTTTTACAGTACATCTGCGGATGGGGGCAAACATATCCACAGACATCAAGAGAGTAGGTAGTGTCGCCTGTTTTTTCAAATTTCATTTCAGCAGCCATGATTTTTTCCTCCTAAAGCTTAGTTGTGGTTCAAGATAATTATCTAGAAGTCTGCCATCTGCTTCTGCATTCTTCTTTCAGTAAACCAGTTCAAAAATGATACTCCTACAAAAGCACCAATTACCATGCCGGTTCCATAGACCCAACCGTTTGGATCCCCACCGGCTGCCCTGATAAAAAAGGCCCCAATGTTACATCCCAGAGATGGACGGGAACCGGCACCCATAAGAAGGCCGCCCGTAAATCCCCACATTATCAACTCGGGAGATGGAACTTTAAATTTAAATTCATTATTTAGACGGGCCATAACCATGGCACCGAAGATAATACCAAGAGACATCCAGAGAGCCGGATTACGCCAGAGTTCAGGCAGGCCGTTTACATAGCCGAAAAACATATTGTCATGCATATTCCAGCCGAATTTCTCCAAAATCCAGGCGCCAAGCTGGCCTTCCTGGCTGGTAATATACCAGTAACCTGGATCAAAAACCGTTCCTTTCATAGAAACATCAGCAGTATGCCCCATCCTTAGAAGCAGTTCTCCGAAGTTCTTCACCCCGAATTTGCTCTGCATGCCGGCCATGGTCAGAATATGCAGACCTGCAGTCAGGCCGACCAAAACCCCCATGATGCTTGTCCGTTTTGAAGCGGTGATCATGGCCCAGATACCGGCGAACTCATCACTAAGGGTGGTAACAGGATCTTTGCCTGCTTTTTTGAGTGCCTTTTTCTTCTTTTTCATGAACACCTTGCGCGGATAAAAATAATATATAATTAACATAATTATTAATGCTGGAATAATTGAATTAATGAGCGCATTGCCGAAAAAAAAGTGAACTGCCTTTGGGTCGCCTCCGGAAAGCAGCGAGGCAACTGTGAACTGCGGTTTATGCCATACATAGCCGACCAGGTAATGGTCAAACCAGGAGGTCACCGGAAAGCCGGCGGCTTTGTACTGCGCGGCCTTATCCATCCATGCTTCGGGTACCAATTTGAGGAAAACACCGCCGACATCAACAAATATCGCCTGTCCAAGACAGAGGCCGAAGATGACCGCCAGCAGAGAAGTCATATTGCCTTCACCGACCTTATACAGGGACCCCGATGCACAACCGCCGGAAAGAACCATGCCGACACCGAAGACACAGCCTGCCAGCAGCATATGGATACCAAAGGGGGCAGGATGAAAGGTGCTCATATGGACGGATTCAAGTAGTGCCTCAACTACGCTGAAAAACATCAAGGCCACTAAAATCCCGACCGCCATCCTGGGCACCCCTGCAGCAAAGAGATCCCGGGAAGCCGAAGCAAAACAAAATCTGCCGTACTGGAGCATTAAGCCGTAGGCAAATCCGAACCAGATGTACACGGCCAAATACATATAATATACGTCAACAGAGGCGTATATCAATGTAGTCAGTATGAGGGCGCCTGTAACTACATACGCCCACATGGTATTTCTTTTTTCTTCCATGTCTTTTTTCCTCCCCAGAAAAAACATTGTTTAAAAAATGAAACGGTTACGCCTGCCGGAAAGCGCATATTGTATTATGTAGCACTTTGAATATCTTACAGGCTCTCCAGTTTTAATAAATGAATCCTCACTCATTTTTATAAAATCGATTGTATAATTAGTCGTATAACAAATGTCAAGTAAATATGACAAATGTCAAGCAAAAAGGTTCATGGTCCCGGGTGCGGGTAAATACCTATCTCTTTAAAGATTTTGCAGCAATAGGTCTAAAATCCCCCATAAATGCAGCCTTGGCTGCAACCTGTCATTTGTGGTACACCGTGATAAAAGTTTGATGCTGAAAAACGTAGGAACTCTGCTGAAATGTTTTGCGGACCCGATACTGCGAAATTTTATTTTCAATGGCTTCAGGCATGGGGCGGTCAGGATCGTCAGAAATTACAACGAGGCCATCAACAGCTTTATCCTCTTTTGCCAATGAATAATATTGGGGCAGAGGGTATTCCCAGGTAAAACGAAGAGGGGAGGTTTGGGCTCGTTCCATCTTCTCAGGGCTTATCTGTTTTTTTTCATAAAAAAGTTTTTTGTCGGTATAGATATCCAGAACAGGCACTCCTAAATCCGGGTTGACAACAGCATTTTCTCCTGCAAAACTCACCACTTCAAAACTTGCAGCAGAAAGCGTGTTTAAATACTTGCCTGATTTCTGAAGATTCTGTACCCCCAGGCTATTCAACAAAGGGAGAAATCCGATAAAAGCCACCACAAAGGAGGTGCCCACAGCAGAAAATATAATGTGTTTTTTTAACGCGTTGTTTTGAATAACACCCATGCCATAAGCTGCCATAAGGGCGAACATGGGAAAAATCGGCAGTGTATAACGAATTCTTTTTACCTGCATGCACAAAAACAGCAGAAGCAGAAAGCAGACAATTATAAACCTGAAGTCCTTTTTTCTGACTGCCACGATAAATGAAAAAAGTGCAGCAGCGGTTATAAAGGGATGGACCTGGAACAAAAATGTGGAAACATAGCTCTCGCTCC
>JBDLJI010000242.1:0-4088 GCA_039714455.1 Thermodesulfobacteriota bacterium | reverse complement strand
AAGTGTCTCATCAGGAATATCCTTTTCCTGATAACGGCGAACACTTCTTCTGCCAAGGATTGTCTCCATTATATCAGCCATTTGTTTCTCCTTCTGGTTATTTTGCGAGTTTTTTGGCAATTGCCGCAACATGATTACCCTGAAACCGGGCAGCATCCAGTTCATTGTCACTCGGCTGTCTTCCCCCTGCAGACCCGGCAATGGTAGAAGCACCGTAGGGGGAGCCACCTGTGATTTCATCCATACGCATCTGACCCTCAAAAGCATAGGGAAGCCCGACCACTACCAAACCAAGGTGAAACAGGGTTAGATGGAATGAAGTAATTGTGGTCTCCTGGCCACCGTGCTGTGTATTGCTACTGGTAAAAACACTACCCACTTTGCCAACCAGTGCACCGGATAGCCATAATTTCCCGGTGGCGTCCAGAAACTGGCGCATCTGACCGCACATATTCCCGAAACGTGTCGGGGTACCGAAGATGATTGCATCAGCCTGCCCAAGTTCATCCACTGTGCAGACCGGTATGTTGGCAAAGGCTTTCTGGGCCTCAACAGCTCTCATCTTTTCAAGGACTTCGGCCGAAAGGGTTTCAGGCACCCTGCGGAGTTCCACCTGGGCTCGTTTTACCTGGGAAGCACCTTCTGCAACTGCCTGGGCCATTTTGTAAATATGCCCATAGAGCGAATAAAAAGGTACAAGAACTTTCATGGCCATCTCCTTTTTTATTTTTCGACTAATTGTGCATCTGTTATCCGGATACGGATCGTATCGAGCACAGACGCATTTTTATAAGGACCGAGGTTCAGATTTGTCGTGTATGATTTTCCCGCAGGAATAACACCAGAGAGCCGCTTTGTAGTTTGCCGTCTTCTTCCTGATGAGTCGGGATATTCAATGTATAACTCAATATCTCTTATTCCCAATGATGCATTATTGGTCACCCTGGTTTTCACATATCCTTTCTCGCTGAGTCCGACCTGTATCTGGATGTAATTGCCTGCGTTTTGTGGGAAATCAAGATGAAGAAGCGATAGTCTCGCCTCTTTCCCTGCAGGAGAATCAGATCCGGCTGCTTTCTTGAAGTACTGCCTTGCCCTTTGCGGTGAACCCGCAGACATTGCCAGCTCTCCCAGGCTGTTATATGCCATGGCGGTCGGTAAAAGTCTGGTGCTTGCCTGCAGGTCAGCATGGGCCTCCTGCGTCTTCTTCAATTTCTTTTTTGTCAGTCCGCGCTGCAGATAATAGTAAAAATAGTTTCCATTCAGATCAATTGCTCTGTTGTAATCTAATAAGGCGTTATTATATCGTTTTCCCTTTAAATGGATATCTCCCCGTAAGGCATAAAAGTGACCTTCCCCGGGTTCTACACGAATAGCTTCCTGGGCAAAAGTGAAAGCCTTTTTATTGTCGCCTTTCTGCAATGCTTTCCTGCCCTTTACATAACTTTCATAGCCTTTTCTGTCTTTTATGAGGAATGCAATTTTCTTTTCATAGTTGTCCTTGCCGATAAGTCCACCTTTGGGGAGTTTGGCTGCAGTGATTCTATTGGCCTCAAGCCGCTCAACGGACGGGGGATGGCTGGAAAAAAGTCCTGCCAGCCAGTTGCGTGATTTATTCTCACTCAGGCGGATAAAAGTTTCCTGCAGACCGACGGCAGCCATGGGATCATATCCGGCCCGCGACATATAAAGCATACCGTAATAATCTGCTTCAAGTTCATCATCCCGGCCATATTTTGTATGGATCAATCCTGCTGCCACCTGTGCTCCTCCAACTGCCAGTCCACCATACTCGCTACCCTGGACTGCTATGCTGGTTGCAAGCAAGGCACCTTGCAGCATCATACCCTTTTCCATTTGTTGAGCACTGTGCCGGGCAGCAGCATGGACAATCTCATGCGCTAAGACAGCAGCAAGTTCGGCTTCGTTGTTTAATTCAAGCAAGAGACCTCTGTTCACTGCAATCTTTCCACCTGGCAAGGCCCAGGCATTCGGAGTTGAATTGTTCAGGACCGTAAATTCGTAGGGTAACTTCCGGTCGCTGACCCCGGCGAGTTTTTGGCCAACAGTATTGACATAGACAGATAATTCAGGATTGACGGTGTAATCCCCGCCCTGCATCTGTCTGCTGGGGCCGTAATTTTTCTGGCCGATACTGATTTCCTGGCTTTCTGATATCATGGCAAGTTCATTTTCGCCGGTAACGGGATTTACTGCACAACCATAGAATAAAAGGATTGGGAACAGGAGGAAGGCAAGTTTACGCATCTGAAAACCTCATAAAAAAATCAACATTCATGTTGTGGCGAAGATATATTTCAATATGCACCAAAGGGACTTTTAAAATCAAGGAGATTCGGGATAATCAACTCACATTTCATATGGTGATATTTGCAGATTTATGATAATTTTAATCTATGCCACAATGTAGAGTATTCCATGGGATTAGTCAAAACCCATTGAATACGGGTTTGATAAAATAACACAGGTATTTCATGTTTGATCTGTTTAAAAAGAAAAAAAGTTCAGGTGGTTGACCGCCTTCGGGCGGAACTGACGGTCGTCAGCAGGATTGCATCAACCCCCATGATGTAAGTGATTCATCCCCACCTGATCCCCAAAAAATCAAGGATGCCATCAGGCGGAAATATGCAGAAGTTGCCATATCCTCTGAAGGTTGCTTTGAATATCCCACAGGCAGAGCCGGCGCAGAAGCGCTGGACTATGATCCGGTTTTTATCCATGAAGCACCGGCATCACTTCTAAAATCCTTTTGCGGTGTAGGAAATCCTTTTTCCTTAGGCGATATCCAACCCGGAAACAATGTACTTGATATCGGCAGTGGCGCAGGATTTGATTTGTATGTTGCAAGACGTTTAACGGCTGAGTCCGGAAAAGTCTGCGGTATTGATTTAACCAGGGAAATGGTTGGACGCGCCCGGAAAAATTTAGCAGAGTCAGGCATGGATGATATCGAGGTTGTCCACGTTTCTTCAGAAGAAATTCCATATAACGACAATACATTTGATACTGTTATTTCAAATGGTGTTATTAATCTGTCCCCCTGTAAACAGGAACTTTTTCAGGAAATATTCAGGGTACTGAAAAATGGAGGAAAACTGCAGTTCGCCGATGTTGTCTTAGAAAAGGAATTGCCCGGCACACTGGCCGGCAGTCTCGAAGCCTGGTCACAATGAATCGGCGGCACGATCCCGGTCCGGGATCAGCTGGATTTAATGGAACAGGTCGGTTTCTCTGAAGTTGAGTCTCCGGGGAAGACGGGCTTCAGGACCTCACAGTTTACGGTTGGCGCCCTCTTTAAAGCGACTAAAATTACATGAACTCTGACCATAAAAGTTCAGTTTCGAAAACAAAAGCGCTTCTTTTTGTCGTTTTTATCATCGTAGTCATTCTGCTTTTCCGCTTCACTCCACTTAAGGAATACCTCCATCCCCAAGCGCTCAAGGATCTTTTTGCCGATAGTGGCCCCCTTGCTCCTTTGTTATTCATTCTCACCTATGCCATTGGTGTCTGCCTGTTTCTGCCTGCAACACTCTTTACCGGTTTAGGAGCAATACTTTTTGGCGCCTTTTTCGGCTTTCTCTATAATATCACCGGCGCAATGCTGGGAGCCTCAGCCGCTTTTTTTATCGGTCGATATCTCGGAAGGGACTTTGCTGCATCTTTGATTGGTGACCGCCTTTCTCAATACGACAGGAAGATCGCTGATAACGGTTTTGCCGTAACACTCTATCTGCGCCTGGTCTTCTTTCCATACACCCCGTTGAATTTCGGTCTGGCTCTGACACGAATATCATTCGCTCAGTATTTCTGGGGCACATTTTTCGGCATATTTGCCGGTGGTTTTGTTATGACTTTCTTTTTTGCCACCATAACTGAAGTCTGGAGTAACGGGCAGTGGGAAAAGCTGTGGGACTGGAAGAGTCTTTTTTCTCTGATCTTATTTGTCGCCTCTTTTTTTATCCCCAAAGTTGTCAAACACTTTAAACCTGAAATTTAGAATAACTTCAAAGTTTAAGATGGCTTGGAATCGTCACATCTTTCTAAACTGTGTCGCCACCATTTTA
>JBDLJI010000241.1:0-4093 GCA_039714455.1 Thermodesulfobacteriota bacterium | reverse complement strand
GCGCTGAACTGTCATCTGTTCTCAAACAGGGCCTGAAGACCATTGATGTACAACCGGAAAGCCGGCAACTTCTCGTTGTGACCAATGGTCCATATCTTCACCAACAAGACGTTTCCGGTCTTGTCCATGTTCGTGCTATCGAAAAAACTACCGGTGCAACAGTAGGGGCTGGAAATCTGCTTTTTTTCTGGCGTGACAAAAGCTACCCGTTACTGGTCATGCTTTTTAATAAACAGGATGGCAAATCAGTTGTAATAAAACAAAGGGGAGATGTTTTTCACAGTGAAACTCTTGACCTGAGCTGGGAGAAAGTGAATCAACCCCAATTCTGGGTCGAAGCTGTGACCTATGAGTCAGGAAGGGATTTGTCGGCGATGGTGCCTCTTGCCCATGCCTGGGCCAAAGGTGTGCCTTATGATTATATGAAACTGGCTGAACTGCATGGCGATCTCTGCCCTGGAGTAACGGCCGGATATTTGATGGTAAAGTACCTTGAAAAAGAATTCCCTTTGGGATTTGGGGAACGATACATTATTGTCGCTACGCCGTCATACTGTAAAGATGATGCCTTTCAGTTGCTGCTTGGCAGTACATCGGGAAAAAAACGGCTGGTGGCCAGTCAGTTGAATGAGGAGCAGAAAAAAAATATTACTGTTCCCAATCCGGCGGGAATTGTCATTGTCTGGAAGCCTTCGACTCGAACCGGCAAGGGGTTGGCCCTTTCCTTTAACTTTGATGATGTGCGGGAGTTGGTTCCCACCGGCAAGGACAGTCCCAAGCCAATCGTCACCATGTCTCTTTTTAAACGGTTTGCCCAACCGGAACAGTTTGTCAAGGTCGCAGCAAGGTTCGAAGTCGACAATGTGCTTTACAAGAAAATACTTGAAACAGGAGTTAATCCATACGAACTCGTTGGCCTGACGAAAAAATAGAGTCAAAATCTTACAGTTTAAATAGTGCCAGAACGAAAACCCATTACCACGAGCTTTCGCCAACAGTATTTAGGAATATTCTTAACCTTCTTCCCGTTGAGTTCAAGCTCATAAGGAAATTTAACCGCTAAAACTGGTTAATTCCTGGATTTTGGGCGTGCTTGTCCCATGGTGAACTCTGCGGTGGCTTATTACTAAGCCGCTATCTTTAATTTCTCTTTACGTTGCTGTGTGTCGAGTTGTTGTTTCCGTATTTTGACACCTAACTGTTGAATATTTCGTGCTAAAACAGCCAAGGACACGTAACGTTTAAAGCCATGGAGCCCATGATCGGGACATCTGTCAAGACCATGTACTTCCAGGGCATTTATTGCTGATTCAACTGCTGCATGCTGGTATCTTGTTTTGATAAATTCTTCAGAATGTTCTCTCTCTTTATCCTTCTGGGATAGCTTTCCCTTTTTCGGAAGCACTACGAAATCAAGGAGTTTTAACAAGTCCTTTTGATTGCGGGGAGAATGAAAACCTTTATCAAAACTACAGGTCGATAGCCCAGGGAATTTATTCTGAGCCTGTTCGACCATTGGAATTGCAACCTGCTCATCGGTTTCATTCTGCATAACTTTATGATGCAAAATGAAACCATATTGATCTTCAAGAACACATACCTTGAGGCCAAGCTCTACTGGCACACCAGCCTTACCTTTGCTGATCCACTCTGTATGTGTCTCAAAAATGGAGAATACTTTCTCGTCATGCGAAATCACTTCATCTTCAACAACTCGCCGGTAAATCTGATCAATTTGCCTGTCCGCATGCTTCATGTATTCTTCAATTTCAAAGATGATTGCTATGGCCATGGCGCCACCACCGTTAACTTTCTTTATTGTGTTACGCGCCTTTTCAAGAAAGCCCTTTGCTAAATCTATATATTCTTGATGGGCTTCAATGATAACTTTTTCTCTTTCCTCTTTCTTTTTTGGATTTTTTGATGTTGAACGTTTCAGCTTCTGAGCTCTGCGAAATAAGCGTTTTACCTTTTTAAGATTGTATGAGTTCTGCCGCCATTCGGTCAGAGCGCAAAGGGGGCATAAGATCGCTACCAATGTAATGACCTTGCGCATGGCGTCATAAAGCAAATTGATGTCCGTAGGATAATGAACATTGGTCTCGACAACAAATGAGTCACAGCGTCCTCTTAGCTTTTCGCTGTCTTTTTTTTTAACAAGGTTATGGCCGGCATCTACGACGAGTGCGTTTATTCTGTCCAGAATTTCTGGGGTGAGCAAGGCCACATTATCTTTTAATGTCTGCAGGTTGTATTCGTAATCATCGGCAAACGTTGCATGGCCAAGCATTTGTCGGATAGTTTTATGGTTGTTGGCCAACTCATGAATGCGGTCGTAATCACAGTTTAAATTTAGGCGCAACACACCGAGGACAAATATTTTCCATTGCTCCATTCCTGGCCGCCCATTATTACTGTTTGTGTCTGGGGATATTACTTCCTCAAGTATTGAAAACACCTTGCCGCGTAACTCAGGATTGGTATAGATGTATTGTAACCCCAACAACAATGGTGGAATATCATCCCGGGATTTAAGGTCAATTTTGATATCGGCGATAGGAAGTTCGCCTAATTTTAGCTGGGGATTTTCTATTCGTCTCATGGGATGTTTTTCGCTGAAGATTTTGAGTTCCATGGAGATTTTTAGAAAAACCCCATGTCGAATTTTCTCAAAAACTATAATATATTCAGCATGATAAGTAAATTTGCATATTCAGTATATCTGGAAAAAATTCATAAAGATCGCGAAACTTCGTTTCATAATAATGATCTAACCGACCAAAAAAACGCGATTATTTGCTTTCCGGTCAAGCACTAATTATGTAACTGATCACAGGGTAAGCAACCAAGATCATCGCTATCACCCAGTCTGTAAGCGATTATCACGCCATGGCGTGACAGATGCGCGTGTCAATCGTCTCGACGTTTTGTTGCGAGACAACGTGGCCTGTACGCTATACATCGGTATGCACCCTTTCAGGGCATAAACTCCCAGGCCGATGACAGATAAGCTTAGACTTCGAAGCAGATGCTGTACCCTGTGATCGCTTACGTAGTTACAGATCACCCCAGGAAGGTAATGAGCAGGACTCCCGAGAACATGAGAAACGTACCGAGACTGCGAATGGCCACCTGCTCCTCATGCAGAAAGTACAAGCTCAACAAGACGCTGAATACGATACTGCTCCGCTTGACGGCAACCATATAAACGGCGGTGGAAATGGCTATTGCCAGGCCATGGCAGCCGACGTGCAAAATCAGCAGCCCGCCCAGCCATATTCCCTGCCATCGCTTATCAACCAGCCGATGCCAGCGACAGCGGCCGGACAGCGACAGAACAATCAGGGTGGCGATGTTAAAAACCAGAAAGAAAAAAAAGGTAAAAAAGAGCGGCGAAGAATGGAGAATGGCCTTTTTGCCGATAACTGCTGCAAACGAGAAGATAAAGGCCACGATGAGCATGAGCCAGGAGCCTTTTTCTTGAAACAGAGCGACAAAGGGTTGCAGAAGGCCGGAATCGGCCCTGTTCAGATTAAGGACATAACTGCCGAACACTATCAAGCCGATACCGGCCCCGCCCCAGAAGGTAACGGCTTCATTCAGAACCAGATAGCCGGTCATGATCATGAAAACCGGAGTAAAGGCCAGAAAGGGCAAGGTCAGGGTAAGCGGCGACATTTTTATCGCATACAGATAGAGGAGATAGGCCGCCATGTTAATGGGCAGGGAGACCACAAAGGTCCACCAGAAAGTTGCATCAAGCAACGGCACCTCCACCAGCAGGCAACCTAAGCCCAAAAGCGGCAGCGACCAGAACAACTCCAGCATTGCTACGTCCAGCGGTTCAAGATCTGCAAACACCTTGACCGACACATCGCGGCAGGCAACGGCCAGGGCGGTAACCAGGGAAAGAAATAACCAGAGCATGGGAAGGGGAATTATCCGAAAAACAAATAACAGATGATAATGGCGGCAACAACGCCGGCCCCGTCGGCAATCAGGCCGCAAGCCAGAGCATGGCGGGTTTTTCTGATTCCCACCGAACCGAAATATACGGCCAGCACATAGAAAGTGGTCTCGGTGCTGCCCTGCA
>JBDLJI010000240.1:0-4112 GCA_039714455.1 Thermodesulfobacteriota bacterium | reverse complement strand
GACATGGATGTTTCTAGCCGAACCAGATGGATGTGTAAAGGGGGTAGGCAATAAAAACCCCTCCTGGGTGGTTAGGAGGGGTTAAGATGTCCAGTGAAAATGTTGATACTTTAAACACTATTCACGACTTTCAATGTATAGAATAGTGTTTTATCAGTTGTTGCGCAAAACAAAATGCTTCAGGGGCACGACGGACAAATACCCACAGCGCTTAGCTTAAAGCAAGGCACTAGTCCGCAATTACTGATAAAACCTATGAACTGGACCTGCTTCTATAAGGTAATTCCTGGCTATTTTTCTATGGGTATTTAATGAGAGGAAAATGCTTAGCATGTGACTGAGTGAAGCAGGTTTTGGGTGGCTGTTTCTACAAGTTTTCATAGTTTTCCATGTAAAGAACTGGGAATCTCTATTCTCTGTCAATCATCGGCAGTTTTGTATGCCGATGATTTTCCATTGTCTCCTTTCTGTAGACTGTGTATAAATACTCATATATAAAATATATTATGCCACATACTTCTTTTCCTGGTTTGCAGAAATAGGCTACAACTCAAACCTTATTGATAATATTTGAGTAAGAAATGTAACCCTGAAGCGTTCATTAGTTCTCTTGACTTAATGGAAAAAGTGAGCACAAAAAAACAACAGGAAATTCCAGCACCAACATCCCTTTCGGACAAGGAATTGCAGGATGCCAGACAGGTAATCAACATTTTTATCCAGGCGTGGAAGAATTACGGCCTGTATCCGGAGGATCATGTAAACACTATAAAACCCTTTGAGAAACTTGCTGCCGCATTCGGCATTTTTTTCACAACCCATGACAATCTGCGGCTGACTGTGGAAAAAGACCGTCTCCTTTGCGAGTCTGAAATCATTTATGAAGTTTCACAGGAGGCCGCCTCGGAAGACATCATCACCCTGCTCTATCGTGACGGTATAAAATGGATTGAGTTTCAAGAGGGCCTTCCCCTCGACGAGATCACCTCTTTTTACAGAATAGCTTATAAATACAGGTTGTTCGCAGAGGAGACCGAGGGAGACATCGTCACCGCTCTGATGGATGCAGAACTTGAATATATAGATTTCAAGGCGGTTGACATTTTCTGGCAGGACTTGCTGCTCATTGATGTTTCTCAACTTCCCCCTCCCGCTCCTCCGCCGGAAGAAGCCGCTGATCAAAATGAAACGGACCAGTCTGAGGAAAAGGAAAAACCGGACGGCGATGACATTGTTGCCAGAAGTATTGCCTTGATCAGTGATGACCAGTTGGAGCTGTCGAATCTCGATTATGCAACACTTCAGCAAATGGTCCAGGAGGAAGAGAACTGGGTTATTACCGAGGGCCTTATTGAAGCGTTAATGATTATTCTCAAAAGCCAGTCCGGGCAAGAGAAATTCGACGCGGTTCTGGGATTCATCACGGAAGAGGTTGTTGAAACCATTGAGCAGGAGAAATTTGATCTGCTGGCCCTATTATTACAATCGCTTAACAAGCTCTTCTCCCCAAAATCACCAACTGCGCAGGACTGGCAGCGCTCCCGTATCGACCGTTTTTTCCAGGATCTGTCCAAGCCTGAAATTTTTCAACTGATCAGCGACAAGCTCCTGAAGCTGGAAACGATTGAAATTGAAAAGCTAAAGGCTTTCGGCCAGGCACTTCTTTATCTCTCCCCGGAGCTTATCCCTTTTCTGGTGCCGGTCATCCTGCAGAGCAGTTCAAAAAAGATACGACAGATGCTCTCGATAGTGATAGTACACCTGAGCCAGCGTGACATTGGGCCTCTTGAAAAAATAGCGGAACAGCATGGTACGGAGATGGGGGACAAACTTCTGGCCATACTGAATCGACTGCAGGGGGACCGGGTCAATAAAATTCTTTTCAAGATGTGCGATCACTCCTCTGACAAGGTACGCAGGAAAGCGATCAAAGAGCTGGTTGGCAGGGATCCCAAGTATGCTCAGAAGCTGTTTTCACTCATTGATGACCCCAACAAGGAGATACGTACCTCTATCCTTGCAGCATTTGCAAATCAACGATCCAGTGCGCTGGAAAACATGCTGCTGAACTATTTGAAAGAAAATTCCGCCAAAAAAGATCCAGCCCACATCCTTGCCAGTTATGAGGCCCTTGGCCGCTGCGGTTCCAA
This sequence comes from Thermodesulfobacteriota bacterium, assembly GCA_039714455.1. Taxonomy (GTDB): domain Bacteria; phylum Desulfobacterota; class Desulfobulbia; order Desulfobulbales; family BM004; genus BM004. The sequence goes on along the minus strand of JBDLJI010000240.1, from coordinate 1,962 downwards.
CACGTCCGTCCCGTACCTGCGCAGAATACTTTTGAGCCGGGGATGGAACAGTTTTATGGGTTCAGGGAAATTGATTTTCCGGGAGGGTGCAGCCATTGCCCTGGCATTGCTCGATACTCCGGAAGCAAAGGATGTTCTCCAGAAAGCTTCCAAGAGTAGATTCAAGGTGATCAGGAAAGCTTTTGATAGAACAAAGACGATAACTGTCTCTGGAGAAAACACCAATGTCTGATACTGCAAAATACAGGTCCTATACTACAAAATACAGGTCCTATTCCAAATTTGAAGAATTCCTGCTCAACTTCTACAGCCTGAGCCAGACAGCAAGAATTCACAGTGAAAACCATACGCTGGTTCTAGAGGGAAGTGAGAAATTCTCTGAATCCATAAACAACTGCATGGAGAATGAATCACTGACTTTCAAAATCTCCAATGACCAGCTGTATGTTGATGATGAAAAGCTCGCCTACAACAGGACCACAAAGAATCTTTTTGATAACATTATACGTTATTTTGATACCCGCGGCCTGGATGGCGTGCGTTTACTCGAGAGTGTCAAGCAGGCCTCTGCAAAGAAAATCCTGGCTTTCATGCGGCTGCTGGACATCTCCGGGCAACAGCCGGAACCTCTTACCTGGCTCACAGACGGCCTTGCCGCAGAAAATATCCAATGGGTTGAACTGATCAAGAAAACGGAAAGACCCCAGGATGAAGAATCCTACAAAAGCAAGGCTGAACGGCGGGAAAGAGCCAGAAAAGACTACACTTATGCCAAGGCATCCGTCGAAGAGGTTGCCCAGAAGATCAAAGATGGGAAGGGTGAGGTCGGTGTTAGGAAAACCGTCCGGGTAGTCCAGGACATGGTGACAAATCTTATCGAGGACGACGAAGTGTATTCCGCCATCAGCACACTTCGTGTATTTGACGACTACACCTACACACATTCGGTGAATGTTGCCATGTTATCCATGTGCATTGGCAGGCGCATCAACCTCTCACGCCGTAACCTGGTGAATCTTGGCATGTGTGCCCTTTTTCACGACCTTGGAAAAATTGAGATCCCCAATGAAGTTCTGCACAAAAAGGAAAAGCTGAATGTCAGTGAGAAAAAATTGATTGAGGAGCATTCCCTGAATAGCTCCAGACTGTTATTAAAACTCAAAGCCTCCCCTGACAGCAAGGCTAGGCTCCTGGTGCCTATGTTTGAGCACCATCTGAAATACGACCTGTCCGGCTATCCCCATGCCGACTGGAAAAAACCGTTAACCCTTTTTGGTAAGATTATCTCCATTGCTGATAAATATGATACTTTAACATCATCACGGGCCTACCGGAAATATTTGCTGAGTCCGGACCGCGCCCTGGGCTACATGTTTGATCGTGCCGGCAAAGACTATGATCCCACCCTCATCAAGGTTTTCATCAATATTATGGGGGTATACCCGGTCGGCACCCTGTTGAAGCTTGACACCGGCGAACTGGCCTTGGTTGTCAGTTCTCCCAGCAGGGATTTCTCCAAAAGGCCATTAGTCTGCATCCTGGAAAAAGAGGATGAAGGCAGTTATAAAAAAAGGGAGATAATTAACCTGGACGAACGCGACCCCGAAACAGGCAACTATGTAAGGGAAATCTTCGAGACATATCATCCTTCAACTCTCGGAATCCAACCTGTACAACATATTTTTTCCAGTAATTGATTGTCGGCATCGCAGATATGGAACGAAGTGAGACTTCGAGATAAGCACCCTTAAAAACAGGGCATAAACACCCTAAAAGACAGGGCATAAACTCCGACTTCGAAAGCTCGATGCGGACAGGTATTACTCTTTTAACATATTGATTTTAATAGGCCCTGTTGCCGACTGAGGGGTTTTTTACAAATTTATCATAATTGGAGATAACTCCATGTTTTCAGGAATGACCGAATTGCGCCATAAGTATCTGCGGCACCATAAAAAGTTC
>JBDLJI010000239.1:0-4123 GCA_039714455.1 Thermodesulfobacteriota bacterium | reverse complement strand
TCAGGGTAGCCATAACATCATATTGCGATTCCGTTTCAGTTGTCTTGAAGGGCTTTTCAATCTTTTGGCGCAAAAAGCCCCCACCAAAATATTCTTCAATCGTATGATTGTTTACCTGGATATCGCCTGCACCCGGCTTAATCCATACTCTGGCCACAGCCGTTTTTCTCTTGCCGGTAGCATAATATCTATTCTCAGCCATTAATTACTCTCTCCGTCAATCTTTTATATATTCTCAAAAAAACTAAATGGGGTCAGCGCCCATAAAATCAAATGGTTTAAAATGTTATACGTGTCCGCATCGTGCTTTTTATTACGATGCCGACAATCTCAGTATTTAAACTTCAAGCATTTCAGGTTGCTGTGCAGCATGGGGATGCTCACCACCTGTATAAATCTTGAGCTTCTTTAATTGTTTGCGTCCCAAACTGTTTTTGGTCAGCATGCCTTTAACCGCCGATTTGAGTAGCTCCGTTGGTTTCTTCTCAAGCATTTCCTTGGCGCTCCTTTCTTTAAGACCTCCAATCCAACCGCTATGACGATAGTAAATTTTATCGTCGAGCTTCTTGCCGGTCAGCTTCACCTTTTCTGCATTTACAACGACTATGAAGTCACCGACGTCCATATGGGTGGAGAAATTCGGTTTATGCTTGCCGCGCAACCGTATTGCTATCTCGGATGCAAGACGACCGAGCACCTTGTTTTCGGCATCCACTACAAACCATTTCCTTTCAATCTCCTTAACCGGAGTATGATAGGTATTCATGATATAATCCTCTACAAACGTCTAATCTAAATGTTTCAAAAGGCGGTAAATAAACCTTTAGCTTTATATAAAATTTTGATTGGGGGCAAAACCGGGAACTTGACCCGAAAATAAACCGTAAATTTATATAGCGATCTCTTCAATTTGTCAATAAAAAAAGGCCCGACAATTGTCGAACCATCCCAGTAAAAAGGAGCTGCAAAAAAAAATGGAGCGGGAAACGAGATTCGAACTCGCGACTTCAACCTTGGCAAGGTTACACTCTACCACTGAGTTATTCCCGCTCGCGCAAACCAACTGGAAAGCCAGGGAATATAACGAGTCACCTGCCTGTTGTCAACAAAAAAACTCTGCTTAATCCCCTTGTCGCCATTAACAAACTCAATCATACCTAAAATTATTTTTTTTGCAAAATCTTATATAGCTATTGCCCTCCAACCATACAAATTGTATAGGTATTCATAATTCGAATTTTGGGGTAATCGCATTAAGATGGAAAGTACATTTATCATCAAAAAGAGTTAATACACTGGAGCAAAATTCATGGCTAACACATCAAGAGTCGGGGCAGTACGCCGCAAAACAAAAGAAACAGATATCGAGCTTACTCTCAAAATTGATGGCCAGGGCGTAACCTCCATACAGTCAGGTGTTTCTTTCATGGATCACATGTTGACACTTTTTGGTGTGCATGGTTTTTTTGATTTAGATGTAAAGGGTGCAGGCGATGTTGAAGTGGATGACCATCATACGGTTGAAGACCTTGGCATCTGTCTTGGCCAGGCATTCAAGAAAGCTTTGGGGGATTTAAGCGGTATCTGCCGTTACGGTTTCAGCGTTATCCCCATGGATGAGGCCCTGGCTCACGTCGCAGTAGATATCTCCAATCGTCCATACCTCCACTATGAGGCCCCGGTTACGGACCAAAAAGTTGGAACATTTGATACGGCCCTTGCTAAAGAATTTCTCCGGGCTCTTTCTTTGCACGCAGGCCTTACACTCCATGTCAGGGTGCTTCACGGTGACAATACGCACCACATCATTGAGGCAGTCTTCAAGGCACTCGGCCGTGCTCTCGGACAGGCCGTCAGCCCTGAGCCACGAACAGCAGGCCCCCTTTCTTCCAAAGGGTCTTTATAAGTTAGGCTTACAGGATGTAATGCATACTGATCACAGCTTCGTGATTCACACATAAGGAGTTATCAATGAAAAATATCCCTAACGTTTTCGCCTGCTGGGCTTTAACTGTTCTATTAATTCTCTCTGCTGGGTGCTCATACATTGCGCCGGGGAGCACTGAAAAAGAGCTTGCCACCATAAACTCTATCGGCGTTTTACCGGCACACACAGTCACTCGTCAGCCTTCAAAGGTTAAGGACGAGGCTATGGCAGAGCTTGAAGCCGGAGCCGAGACCATCAATACATTGCTTGCAGATTATTTTCAGGGTTTTCAGAATGTAAGCGTAATATCCCAAAGTGAGCTTGAGGGCCTATCTTCAGCAGAGCCTGGAAAATTTCTTCATCTGGCGAGGGAAGCAGGCCGGCAATTACATTACGATGCAGTACTGATCACATCCGTTGAACGCTATCAGACCAGAGACGGATCGGAATATGCCGTTATAACACCTGCCTCAGTTGCTTTTTCTCTAAAATTACTAGCTGTTGAAAGCGGCCAGGTTATTTGGAGAGCTGATTTTGACCAAACTCAACAACCCCTTTTCGAAAATATCCTTAAAACACGTTCAACGGGCTCAGGTTTCCGATGGCTCACCGCTGAAGAATTAGCTTCAGCCGGCCTGGCCAAAAAACTCGACAGCAGCCCTTATTTGAACATGGACTGATACATTCGCTTCATGGATGTTTTGAGCAAGACTGTCAACCGGAGAATCGGTCAGGCTATGCATAACTATTCTATGCTGGCTGACTGCGATCAGGTCCTCATCGCAGTTTCGGGTGGTGTCGACAGTCTTGTCCTTAGCTGGATTCTTGACTTTTGGCAGCACAAGGCACCTATCCGGTATAAAATTTTAGCTGTTTACATTGACAATGGTTTTGACACCAGCACGGGTAAGAACGTTGAGGAACAACTCCGTAAGATTAATGTTCCATATTTAATTAAAAAAACAGACTTTTGGGAAAGGGCCGCTGCGACAGAAGAAGGGAAAAGTGTCTGTTATCACTGTGCAAGATTACGCAGAAATCTCCTTTTTTCAATTGCTGAGCAACAAGGTTTCAATAAAATAGCATTTGGGCATCATAAGGATGATATTCTTGAGACATTTTTCATTAACCTGCTTTACGCAGGGAATCTCAGCACCATGATACCTAGACAGGAACTTTTTGACGGCCGGTTGAACATAATAAGGCCCATGGCCTATCTTGAGAAAATAGAAATCCAGAATATTGCAAAAAAAATCAATATCAGGCCGGTAAAAAATCCTTGTCCAAAAGACAATAACTCCAAAAGGCAGGAAGCCAGAAAAATTCTAGCATCGCTCAGTGAACTGAACCCCAAAGTAAAATCGAACATATTTGCCGCACTTTCAAACATCCGGCAGGGATACCTGCTGGATAACACCATGTAGTTTGTTGCCCCAGCAGGTCATAAAAAATCTTCTTTCTCATTATGCCCTGACAATTTTTGTCTCTTTCTTCTGCAGCGCATCACCAATTCCTGGCATTGCAACCAAGTATCGGTTTCTTGCATCACCGGATGCATTATGCTTAATTGTATGAAATAACAGAGAAAATCCATTAAGCCCGAGACACATCCAGCCATTTTTCCACTAGTGGCATATTTCTTGCTTCATCTATAAATGATAAAAGCACAGACAGACTGCGATACGATACATACTTGGGGCTTGATGCTGAGGAGGGGAATGCTCAGATAGGTCAACGCAGAAGGAGGTACACTATGGCTGTCTGGAGATTTTCAATACAGGAAAACAAGGTGCGTTACGGCAACAGAACAAGGGAGAAGTTGACAGGAGATGGCTGTAATGAACCTTACAAAAACCGTTACTGGTGCCCAAAATTGCAGTGGTTTCAATGTGAGCCCTGTCCATTCCTGAATCAAGATGAATGTAATAATTTTGAACTTATGTGCGGCACCCTGTAATTATGATTTGACAATTGTATTCTCAACAAAAAATAAACCTCCAAAGAAGCTTCCCAGTTAACCCTTAGACAGGCAGACCAACTCACCAACACATTTTTGCTCTGCCACTGATATCCGTAAATCCATTTCCTTGCAATAGGGATCATTGCCCAAGGCTGCCATAGCAGCATGATAGGCAATTTCAGGATCATTATTCTCCTCGCTCAGGTGGGCCAGCACCACATGTTCCAATTTTTCAT
>JBDLJI010000238.1:0-4127 GCA_039714455.1 Thermodesulfobacteriota bacterium | reverse complement strand
CACCATGGGAGGCATGCTTGGGAAGCTCAACAGTATAGGATCCGGCCGCTCCATCGGACCACAACTCCTGCTTAACACCTTCAATAAAACAGCTGTCCAAAATTTTTTGTATTTGTGCTTTAATCATTTATCTATAAAAAAAATTCGTAATTGTTTTTTATTCTTCTCTGATATTCATCTAAGGACGGATTTAAAATCCGGCCCCTATTTTTTATTTTTTTTAATTCTCCCAACCTCAAGAGCCATCGGATGTATTCCACAACGAGAGACTCTGAAAAAAAGTCAGTTCAAATATACTTACTCTGAGCTTCGTGGATAGTCCAGATTCAAGGCAGAGTCTGTTCGGCTAGGTAACTGCCATGGCCGAACAGATGATAATACCCATCCTGGGCACTCTTTTTAGTACCCCCTTGTGGGGTATAAACGCTGAAGATGGGCTATCTACGAAGCTCAAACATACACCCTTTCGTTGAAAGAGCCGAAGAGACATAACACCTCATAGCTGATGGTCTCCATCCATTGCGCCATCTCATCTGCAGTAATTTTTTCATCACCCTGCTGTCCTAATAAGACGACTTCATCTCCGGTGCGAACCGGTGGCAGATCAGTAATGTCAACCAGGGTAGCATTCATGCAGACCCTACCACAAACAGGTGCCCGTCTACCACCGATCAAAACCTGCGCCTTATTTGAAAGCTTCCTCAGATACCCGTCGGCATACCCAACCGGCAATACCGCGATTCTGCTCTTGCGGCGAGTTACAAAGGTATGTCCATAGCTGATGCCGTATCCCGGGCCTAAATCTTTTATCTGGATTATCCGGGTCTTGAAACTCATCACCGGCTGTAATTCAAGTGTGGGTACAGCAGTCTTTGCCCTGGATGCGGAACCATCCGGATAATATCCGTACAGACTGATACCTGGCCGCACCATATTCAGATGGGATTTCGGGAAATAGATAAGGGCGGCAGAGTTGGCAATATGTGAAACAACTTTACCGGATTCTTCCGATTTCAGGTCTGCCAGAATATTCTTGAAATATGACAATTGTTCGTGCGTCGTCTGCAATGAATCTATTTCGTCCGCTCCCGGAAAATGACTCAGCATCCCGGACAATGATATGCCAGGCAAGCGTTTTATCAGGGAGACATACGATTCCACCTCATCCGGCATGACACCAATTCTCCCCATGCCTACATCAACCTTCAGATGAACCTTTACCTCAATTTTCATCCTGGCTGCTTCGTCCGAGAGTCCGGCAAGAAACTCAACATCAAAAACTACAGGTGTTAATTCATGCCTGATAATATCTGCATATGATTCCGGGGAACCTCCAAGCAGTACAATTATATCACCCTTTAAACCTGCTCTGCGAAGCTTTATCCCTTCCCAGACTTCAGCCACCCCGAATGTCCTTGCACCTGCACTATAAAGTGCCTGGGCACACTCAATCAGACCATGCCCATAAGCATCGGACTTTACCACGGCCATAATCTCTATCTGCGGTCCGACCGTCTTCTGGATACCCTGAAAGTTGGCCTGCAGGGCAGAGATATCTATCTCAACCCGATTGAAAGAAAGGGGTTGGGTCATTTTGAAGTCCTGTTCCACTCGTTCCACATCAGCCTGCTCGAAAGCATAAGCGCCAAGCCGACAGCCGTATAAACCAATCCTATGATCTCTCCAGGAAGTACCGTAGTTCTTAAAAACCTGCCCAAAACAATCATGGCTGCAACCATAACCCATGTTTTTAATGAATACACAGAACCAAAACAGATCTTATCCTCAAACTCCTTAATCCTTTTTATGTTTTTCCGTGCCATACGGTCAAGTATGAAGAATGCTTTGGCAGTCCCAAGCAATAAGCCTATCAATCCATACCACAAGTGATTTTCAAGCGAGACCAGGACAAAGCCGTTGGTCAGAAGAAAAAAACCGACCACCGTCCAAATGAAGGCACCAAGCAGTAAATGGGTTCTTATGGACACCCCGGGTTTATTTTTATGTAGAATATCCTTCAGACTCATCTGATCAGTTTATTCTCCTAGTTTATTAACAAAAAAAGTCAGTCCAGATATATTTACTCTGAACTTCAGATATAGTCTAGATTCAAAGATAAATCAGTTAAGATGACGAAGAAGATGGGCTATAGGCGGAGTCCCATGCACAAAAAATATAGGCCCGCCTCGAAAAAGAGACAGGCCTATAGGTAAAATTCTAAAATCTAAATTCTTTATGCTGAATTAAACCTCTGTAACAGTGATAGCGCCTTCAGGGCAAACCTCAATACAGGTCTCACAGCCGAGGCATTCGTCCATATTTTCCGGATCTGATTTTCCATCAACCATCTCAAATACCTGCGCAGGACAAGCATCTACACATTCTTCATCGCCATTACATTTGTCTTTGTCAACTACAACTTCCCACATAATAAATCCTCCATGTAATTAGTTATTGATTAGAACAAGTCAAGTGACCAGTTATGTCTGAAATTGTCAGCTTCGCAAAAAAACTCCGCCGACAGATATTACGTCCTAAAACTAATGATTTTATTAGGCCCTGTTGATGATTGCGGAACTTTTTGCAGAATCATCAAAATTAACAATCTTTGACAGGAATATTTTCCTCTAACAAAATCTATACCCCTCTAATTCAACCCCATTTTTTTGTCAATAAAAAAATCGATTTAAGAGTGGATGCATCTGTCTTGAAATAAGGAAAAAGAAATACGGGGAAATAGCTATTGCCTTGCATTTTCTTTCATATTAGATTGTCGGACCTGCAGAAGTATTGTAATCATTGTAGATGAGGCGGGCAACCTTTGTTTGAGATTGAAACGAACCATGTTTGCTCAAAATATTATCTTCTTTTTTATTTTACACCTATGAAACCAAAAAATAGTACGCAAAAGTGGACACCGGAAAAATCTGAGGAAGCGATGATCGAGGGCATCATTGAAGGAAGCCCCGATGCCATAGGAGTTGCTGTAATACGTCTGGACTGCGGTTGTCGAAAAATGGCAGCAGTGGATAAAGACGGAGAACCGGCGAGCAAGGTAATCATATACCGGGATAAGGCTGAATCAATCTGCGATAAATGCAAGGAAGATAACGGCGCCTATATGCGCATTAAAGTACAGTTTATCCACTGGGTTGCCCCCGGACCGGAAATAGCTCAAGAACGAATGATCGTAGAAAAAGTACTTGGGATTAAAGTGCAGTAAAAAAGGCAGGTCCGATTTTTATATCAGCCTGCCTTGTAATAGTTTAATAGCTATCAGACGCCAAATCACTCTTCTTTCTTGTCCTCATCAATTGGGCAAGGTTCTCCTGCTTCGGCGAAGGCACTGCAGGCCATGGTGTCCTCTACGGACATAGTTGAACCTTCCTTTTCTCCGCTCTCTTTCTTGTCCTCATCAATTGGGCAAGGTTCTCCTGCTTCGGCGAAGGCACTGCAAGCCATGGTGTCCTCTACCTCTTTTGTAAGGACATTTTTTTTCTCGACCATAATCAACCTCCATAATTTATCAAAATCATAAATCCTGTTCTCCTGGATCCCAAAAGACAATCGGCTTGAAAAGCATTATTAATAATAACTATAATACTTGTTGTCCCAAATGTCTCCATAGTTAGAAACAAAAAATCAATCAGGCTTTTCTCTATGCATTTTAAATATCAAAGCCCGGGCAACGAGGCTCCCTGCCCATTGGGGTGTTGATAAGGCATGAATATGGGTATACAGAGCCAGGACATTTTTGTATACCAGCCCGTCCTGACCACCAATGAACCCCACACCACGGTCCATGCTGAGGGCCAGATCCGCTCCAGATCCCTGCCAGGATAAAATTTCGCTGTAGCGGAATTCATGGCCCTTTATCTTTTCTCCCACATTATAAAATGGATTCCTGCCGCTTACCGTGAGTTCAGTATACCCATGTGCCTGGGGTTTTCTATGCAGTCCGAAGCGGATGGGAAATACTCCGGCAAGGGGATACTCATTACCGTCCAAGAGGATGCTTTCTCCAAGATAAATTAACCCACCGCACTCGGCATAGATCGGCAGGCCCGACTCAGCTGCACGTTTCACGGACTGCCTGAATGAACTGTTATCAGCCAGCCGTCTGGCGC
>JBDLJI010000237.1:0-4135 GCA_039714455.1 Thermodesulfobacteriota bacterium | reverse complement strand
CCTTGACATCTATCTCTGTAAGAATTCCAAAACCCTCATTTTTCAATTCGGACGTTACTTTGTCGATGGCTTCTTCATAGGTTTTTGTTGTTTTTGTAGTAAAAAAATAGCTCATATTATTTCCTCCCAATTATTCCGATGTCAGATTCCAGATAAAGGTCCGTTCCGGCACACCAGCTACATTTCGTAAAGTGAGTTTCAGTGATTTAGTCTCTTTGGGTATACTTTTGAAGATAAGTGTACCGGAGCGATGATGACCTCCAGGTGCCGCACCATCCCATTTTTCAGGCCTGAGCGCAATATTGTTATCCAGTTCAAGAGTAGAAATAGCAATAGGATCAAATGATAGATCCACAGAATGTGTATCAAAAGTTAACTTAAACAGAACAGGTTCACCAAAACGTATCTCCTGTGGAGCTACCTTTACCTTGACTCTTTTCTGATCATCAGTTTTTGCTTTGAGTGTAATAACCGTATCCTGCTCAACTACACCTGCATAGGTTGCGGACTGGGCAGCAGTGCTGAAAAATGTTAAGGCGACAACCACCACACCCACTGCTATCAAGCCATTACGAAACTTTTTCATGCTATGGCCTGCAACAAAGTGACCAAAAGCGTTTTGCGGCAGTAAGCTGTGTTTCTGGATAATACCCAGCATAATGGTAATACCTACGAGGTTTGAGAAAACACCAATCAAGATCAGGGGTGTTTGGTAGGTAGCAAGAAAAGCCGCAGCAGCAGAAACACCCACGAGAGGCAATACATTTACCAAGCCATGGGCGCAGCATGCTACCATGGAACCGGTGGTAACAGTGCCCGAGGCAGCCACTTCAGCGGTGACAGCTGTGGTTTTTTCTGCTATCCGCTGCTTTAAATAAGTGAAAAGTCCAAGCTGGAAACCGAAACCGGATGCCAGGATAAGAATCCAGTACCAGATCCTTTTGAACTCCTGAAGAGCTGAACTGAGAGAGCCGTTGGCAAGGGTGACGATCCCGAAAAAAATCACCAGCAGAACTCCCACCCCAATGGTTCCAAAGACTACAGGGCGATTATTGCTGCTCGTCTTATTCGTGCTACGCTGATCTGAAAGATAGGATATGGGGTTCTTTGTAAACGCTTTCAGGCAATGTGAACTGCAGAAATAGTAGTCCGTTCCCTGAAATTCATGATGAAGCGAATTGTCAGCTTCAGCAACGTCCATTCCACAGACCGGATCTCTGCTGGAGACGAGATCGTTCTCCTTCTGGCAACAGGGTTTTATAGTTTCATTATCATGTGACTTCATAACGTCACCTCTTGTTAATTAAGTTTATGGATATTTTTAGTGATAGTTAGCAAATTAACCACAACAGCCTCCCTTGTGCTGCTTGCGGTCCTTTCCATGGTTTCCATTGTTTTCATGATTTTCATCAGTTTCATGATTACCAATTTTGCCTAACATGCCAAAAATCAGTAAGCCGATTGCCAAGGACCATAATATGATTCCAGTAGTTGTAAGTGCCATTGTAGATACCTCATTTAATGATGGTGATGTCCATGTTCTTTTCCGGTTAATGCATCCAAGATGGGACATTCACTTATCGGGCCGTGTCCCTCGCAGGTTCCTGCCAGATGTTCTAGTACTTCCTGGATCCTGGTGAGGTCCTGGACCTTTTTCTTGATATCCTCAATCTTTTCCACGGTCCGTTTCTTGATGTCCGCCTTGGTAGCATGTGGATCGTGCTGAAGCACAAAAAGCTCTTTGATCTCTTTTAGTGTGAAACCAAGATCTTTAGCGCGTTTAATGAATTTGAGACGGCTCACTTCTTCCTCGGGATAAATTCGGTAGTTTGAATCTGTTCTGGGAGGTGGTTCAATCAATCCTTGTCTTTCGTAAAACCGCACAGTTTCAATACCTAATCCAGCCTGCTTTGCCAGTTTCCCAATGGTCAGTCCATTCATTCGAATTCTCCATATAATTGATTGTTTGTTCGTCCTTAAACTTCACTATAAACATTGAACTATACTACAGGGTCAAGGGTCTAATGTAAGAAAAATAATCAATGAAATAAAAAAGAGAAAGCCCGGAAAGCCCTCTCTTATTTTCAACCGAAAAAGTCTTGCTCCACCGTACATGTGACACCAAACCATCGATTTATTTTAAAATGTAATAGTGGTTTTATTTCAATATTCAGCTTTTTATTCAGCAACGCGCTAATACATTAAAGTCGTCATCAATATCAGGCACTGCACAGTAATGATTAAGCAGAAGGTCCTTAAATTCTTCATCAGATTCAGCGGTTTCAAAATTCGGGGCAGAAATCACCTTGATTTCTGAAACAACGAGTTTAACATCCGTTGCTCCTTTATCGTTCGAGATTTTCAAGGCTTCCAACGGTACAGCAAATTTATCCTCACCGATTCCAAGCAAACTTTTACCAAGAATGACATAGTTGATCTCTCCAGTCGCTGAATTCAGGTTGACATCCCGGATTATACCAACATGCTTGCCCTCTAAGTTGTCGACATTCAGACCGATAAGTTGCTCAGCGAGATAAGCGCTACTCTCCGTCTTAGTTTTATCTGCTGCAATATTGGGAGGAGTTAACAATGTGATTTCTGAAACGATAAGAGTCGCACTCACACTTTCTTTGAAGTGCTCTATTTTGAAAGCTTCCACCGGCACCTCAAATTTATCTTCACCGATTCCTAATAGACTTTTTCCAAGAATAATAAAATCGATTTCCTTGGTATCAGAATTTAGGTTGACATCCCGGATTATGCCAACATGTTTACCTTCCAGGTCATTTACATTCAGGCCGATAAGTTGCTCAGCAGTATAGGCGCTGCTCTCCGTCTTGGTTACATCTGCTAAAGACTGCCCTAAAAACAGCGCAGCCGCCAAAATTGAGATCAGTAAAATGAGCAGTTTTTTCATAGCAATACCTCCATAAAATTGATTTTTTATCTAGCTTAAAATCTATTATAAACATTGAACTATACTACAGGGTCAATGGTTGCCGTATAAAATATTCTTTTCTGCAATCGCATTGAAATGGTGCCGGACGGGGGATATGGAATCAAGGGCTCTGCGCTGCCACAACCGCTAAGAAAGAAGCCACGAGACCGGAAAGAACAATCTCCGGAAGACCCGCGGCTTCAGGGGGAGGAGGAATGAAGAGTGATGGGCGGTTTAACGTCGCGCCCGGGACGGAATTGTGTGCCCTTCATCGCAGTGAGCGATCTTGGGGATTATAAACCGTTTCATATGTCACCTCCTATTGGTTAATTTTTATCTTCACGCTGCCTTAAGTCTTACTGTAAGCCTTGCACCATACTAGAGGGTCAAGCCTTTTTATTATTGTTGCTCAGTAAACCTTGACTCTGTAGTACTGTCCAGGGCTTATAGTAATTAAAGAAAAGAAATAAACACATTTTTACCAGATAACTTAAGAGGTGTAAGACATGACAAAAAAAAGAAAAATAGAAGTATTCAGCGCCGGGTGCCCTCTTTGTGTTGAAGCAATCGCAACAGTTACTCGCAATTCCTGCCCATCCTGCGAGGTAACCGTAATCAGTATGCAGGATACTCAAGGAGCGGCACGGGCCCAGGAACTGGGAGTTCGTTCCGTGCCGGCGGTTGCCATCAACGGCAGACTGGCGGGCTGTTGCGCCGGCCGTGGTATTGACGAAGCAACTTTGAGAGCTTCCGGTCTTGGTCAACCCGAATTATGAAAAGCAGATTTAATTTAAAGGCCATTCCGTTTTCTTTGAAAGATGCAAACAGCTCTCTTCACGAGCTGGCAGATTATCAAGGATCATGGCTGCTCATGGTTTTTCATCGTCATCTGGGCTGACTTCCATGTCGTAGCCACCTGACGCAGTTGCGGCAGCATGAAAAAGAGTTAAAAGGACTGAATGTCAACGTTGTTGTGGTAACATTTGAAGCTGATTTTCTTGCCCGTTCCTATATGGAAGAAACAAAACTTACATGGCCCTTATTAGTGGATGCAGACAGGAAACTGTATAATACATATGGTATGCTGTCTGCAGGATTTTGGGATATCTGGGGGCCAAAAACCTGGTGGGCGTATTTGAAGGAGATTTGCAAGGGTCGGTTTCCCCGGCAATCAACCGGTGATGTAAGCCAGCGGGG
>JBDLJI010000236.1:0-4157 GCA_039714455.1 Thermodesulfobacteriota bacterium | reverse complement strand
GGTAGTAAAGCCAAGGTATATCACCCCTATGTGCTACTGAAAACCTACGAAGTGTTGTGCGATATTGAAGTGATTAACGTGACTGATGATGATGGCAACACTGATATACGCGACCTATTGAAAAAAACATATATGAGTAATGATGCAGACTCCCCATCATGGCTATCCCTTGCAGATGAGGTCAAGGGTACTGAGTATGCTGTCAAGAAGTTAGCCATAAATAATACACAGTTATTTTCGAAGCCGGCGCTTGAAGATCAAGAAGGCAAGCAAACACGATTGATTGAAATAGAAACCATTCCATTTCTGATTGCGACTCAAATAAGTGAAGATAAGATACGGTTGCTCAACGGAGACAGCATTTCACTGCCTATTAAAGAGTTTGATATACGTGAGGCGCGTATAATTCATGAAAATATCATCCGGGTACATGCGTGGCCTTTTGAGAAGGTGAAAAAAGAGTCTGTTCTCTCTTTCTATTTGAAAGGACCGCACTATCTTGCCTTGCTAAACACGAATAACCAGCTGGAAATCGAAGGATTAAGGTCAAATATGACCATTGCATGGAATGAAACATTGGGTGTAATTCAGACTTATGACAAAGGAAATAACGATGAATCTTGTGACTGACCCATGGCTGCCGGTATCCGACAGTAAAAATGTGCTTCGTTATATCAGCCTGAATCAATTGTTTGAGCAACCCGATGAGTGGCTGGACTTAGTGCTCAGACCACATGAGCGTATAAGTATTATGCGCCTGCTGATTTGCATTGTGCAGGCAGCACTGCATGGCCCAGCAGACATGGATGAGTGGAATGAAGTATTGGACAAGATACCAGAGGCAAGCCTGAAGTATTTAAAGAAATGGCAAGGAAGTTTTAATTTGTATGATGAGGAAAGGCCATTTCTTCAAATAAAAGAATTGCAGCAAATAGATAAGGAACCTGTTCCTGTTACTAAACTAGACTTCTCGTTAGCTACACGGAGCAATTCAACGCTATTTGATCATTCTGCAATAAGTGCTAAGGGTGATGAGTTAATCCGTACGATAGAAGAATCCAGATTGATATTGTCGATGATTACGTTTAATAATTTTTCTCTTGGTGGCTTATATTCGCAAGTAATCTGGAAAGATAAAAAAACATCGAAATATGGTGTTACAGATTCTCCGTGTTCATCACAATCGATGCTTCATTGCTTTATAAGAAAGACTACAATAATTGCTTCATTGCACGCTAACATTCTAACCAGGGAGCAGATAAAGGATAGATATAATGAGAATATTGGCATACCTATTTGGGATTGCTTTCCTACATCACCTACCGATGAAAAGGCAAAATATAACGCAACCGAAACCTACTTGGGGAGGTTGGTGCCATTAAGTCGCTGGATAAAAATACTGCCAGATAAGAAAACCATGTTGATGGGAGAGGGATTTGTCTATCCAGTCTACCCAAAATACACCGAGGCAACATCAGTCGTAATTACTTTAAACGTTAACAACAATGAAGAACAAAGAATATTGGGCTGCAAGACAATAACACCTTGGCGAGAGTTGTGTTCATTAACAACAAAACGAGTGGTAAATGGGGAATTCGGTGGGCCTGCAGCTATTGAAAATCAACCTAAAACAGAAAGCTATGATTTTCATATTTTGGCAATAAAACGAGATAAGGCATCAATTCTCGACACCGTCGAATCTATTCTTTATGTTCCTGAAGATTTTTCAGATTCTATTGAACGGCGAGCGTCGTACACTGATGGAGTGAAAAGGGCCGAAATAACGGCAGGTAGATTAAGTAAAAGTATTCAGAAACATCTCTCATTGACAATACCCAGTATGACAGAAATTGTCAGTAAAGGTATCTCAGGGAAGAAATTAGTAAAAAGTGAGAGTGAGAAATACCGAGCAGTTAAAAAAAGAGTAAAAGATAAATATGTAACCCATTACTGGACGCTAGTAGAAAAACAGCGTCACTTATTGATGCGCTACATATCGCTGCTTGGGACTGAGCAGGATGAAGCGCGCGAATCAGCTAAAGGTGCATGGCTAAAGGCTATTGATCACGCAGCAAGAGAAACATACAAAACTCTCTGTACACAAGAAAGCCCTCGCCAGATACGGGCTTATATTGCCGGTTGGAATATATTGTACCCAACGAAATCTTAATCTCAGGAGGAAGCATGGGCAAGTCATTCGCAGAGGGTTTTATTCAGTATTTGAAAAGCATGGAAGCAGATAGAGGTAAGTTAGCGACGCTACGCAAAGGTTTGATTGATACTCAATCCCAGTCTACCTGGCCATTACTGAGTCGGTTTATAAATTTTGATAAGCCCTACCAGATGAAGGTATTACAGACTGTGGCAGGTTTGTATGCCCATCATCCACAGAATACCAGCTCGGGTAATCTTGGCAGTACCTGCTTCAAATTACTGGATGAAGATGAAAAAAAGAAAATGGCCCAGGGTGAATCAGGGCCCATTTCTAGGAATTTTCAATATGTACTCGCTGCGAATGGTGAAGAGTTGTTACCTCGTGTTCGGCGTCTGGGATTCAGGTCAAAAGCCGATGAAATACCCATCAACTATGTCCAGCTGACAAAGGATTTATTGGACTGGCAGTATAAGAAAGACAGAATAAAGCTGGCATGGGGCAAGGAGTTCTGGAAAGTCAGCGACGAAGCAAAGCTTAATGAACTGAAAAGTGAGGCAAACGCTGATGATTAATCTGGTCATAATAACACTTGGCTATGAGCATCTTGCCAGGGAGAAAATTCATGATAACTACGCATGGCATAAAAAGGCCTGGACTATTTTTGCTCATAATCCTGAACTGGAAGAAAGAAAAAAGAGGCCCGAAATGGATAAGGGCCCAACACCATTTTTAAGCCGTTACACACAAAAAACAAATAATGTGGATCTGTTGCTGGTATCAGAATACCAGCCGAAAAGGCCAGATTGGTGTAGAAGTAACCAGTGGCAGCAGATTCAAATTCCAGAGAGTTATCTTTCCCAACCTGCTTACTTTTTTGATCTCTATGCCAATCCAACAAGAACAGTCAAAAAGCCTGATGGGAAAGGTGGCTATACCAAAAACGGCAAACGGCTGACCCTGATGGATGTGGCATCTCAGCGGAACTGGTTGACAAGAAAAGCCAGTAACCACGGTTTTCAGCTAAGGGAAGATATTCCGCTACGAATTGACAAGCCGATTGACCACCATTTTAAGAGGAAAGGTGATATAGGTTTGCATATCGGGGTGCGTTTTAAAGGGGCATTGCGGGTTACAGATCAAGAGGCTTTCAAGAAAGCTTTCTGCGAGGGCATCGGTACAGCCAAGGGCTTTGGTTTTGGCCTGCTTCTGGTTAAACCTGCCCTAATTTAAACAATTTAATTTTAAGGAAATGCTATGAAACATTTAGAACTTCATATTTTGCAATCCGTGCCTGTTACCTGTCTGAATCGTGATGATTTGGGCTCTCCTAAAACCGCTTTTTTTGGTGGTGCACAGCGAGCCAGGGTATCCAGCCAGAGTTGGAAAAGGGCAATACGCGAGTACGCACATGAAATCAGCCCTTATTTTAAAGGTAAGCGTAGTCGTTTAATTATTGAGCCGCTAGTGGATGAGCTCAAAGCGCTTGGGAAGAGCGAAGAAGAAGCGAAAGACGCCGCAAAGGAAATTGCAGAGGTTATTGGGAAACTGGATGCAGAGGCAGAGAAGAAAACTGGTGTGCTCAGAGTCAAAACGGTTCATTACACGAGCGCAGCTGAAATCAAAGCGCTCATACAAATGTATCAGGAAAAAGGTGACGCAAAGAAAGCTGTTAAAGCAGTAGGCGTGGGTGTATTGAAAGATGCGGCTGATATATCTCTTTTTGGTCGTATGGTTGCTAATGATCATTCATTAACCATTGAGGGTGCAGTCATGTTCAATCACCCTATTTCAACTCATAAAGTCGATAACGAGTTGGACTTCTTTGCTGCGGTAGATGATTGGCAAAAAAAAGAAGACTCCGGTGCCGGTATAACTGGAACCCTGGAGTATAATTCTTCGGTTTATTATCGATTTGCAGCACTGAATCTGGATATGCTGGCTGATGAGGAACACCTTGCTTGTATGACGAAGGATGAAAGAAAAGAGGTTGTTTCAACATTTA
>JBDLJI010000235.1:0-4167 GCA_039714455.1 Thermodesulfobacteriota bacterium | reverse complement strand
GAACTGAAATCCCTTTACGTAAAAAGGTAAGGCTTAAAGGCAGGCCAACATAGCCTAATCCGATAACCCCCAACAGAAATTCTTTCTGCGCTATCTTGTCTTCAAGGTTTTTTAGTTCTTGTTTCATAATTGTCTCTGAAGTTTGAAAGTAAAAACGGTCAGCGGTCAGCTATCAGCAGGCAGCTTGTAAAAATACCATGTCACTTGACCCCTTGAATCCTTGAACCCTTCTCTTTATTATTCAACAGTTACACTTTTTGCTAAATTCCTTGGCTGATCAACATCACAGCCGCGTAATGAGGCTATTTCATAGGCCAGTAGCTGGGCAGGTATTGTAAAAAGAATAGGATTGAGTTCCTCCATCATAGTTGTTGTTTTAGGCATGTACAAGACATGATCAGTAATTTTTTTCAGCTGCCTGTCCCCCTTTGAACCGATCAGGATAAGTCGTCCCTGCCTGGCTTTGATTTCTTCAATATTGGAGATGCTTTTTTCGTAGACTTTATCTTTGGGAACCAGCCCGAGAATGGGCATATCCTTGTCTATGAGTGCGATGGGGCCGTGTTTGAGTTCACCGGCCGCATAGCCCTCAGCATGGATATATGATATTTCTTTCAGCTTCAAGGCACCTTCCAGAGCAATGGGATAATTCAGGCCTCTGCCGACGAAAAGGAAGTTACGGCTGTCATAAAAGAGTTCAGCAACATCTTTAATTTTTTTCTGCAGTCCGGGCAGGCTTTCTTCCAATAATGTTGGCAGATCGATAACAGCCTGGCCCAGTTGTTTTATTTTTTTTGATGGCAGGGTTTTACGAACCTGTGCCAGGTAGGAAGCAAAAAGGAACAGGGCCGCTAACTGGCTGGTAAATGCCTTGGTAGAAGCCACCCCGATTTCAGGGCCGGCATGGGTATAAAGCGTAGCATCAGCTTCCCGGGTCATGGTGCTTCCCACAACATTGCAAATGGTGAGCACCTTGGAGCCGAGTTGAGAGGCAAGTTTTATCCCTGCCAGGGTGTCTGCTGTTTCTCCTGACTGGGAAATGGAAAGAGTAAGTACTTTATTGTTCAGTAGAAGTGTGCGGTAACGGAACTCTGAGCCGATATCAACCTCTACCGGGATTCCAACCCATTCCTCAAGCCAGTATTTTGCTACCAGAGCTGCATGCCAGGAAGTACCGCAGGCTACCAGCACAATCCGGTCGAGACTCTTAATGTACTTTTCAGACAAGTCAATCTCTGGAAGTTCTATCCTGCCTTTTTGTGGATCAATTCTACCGCGGAGGGTATTTATCAGGGCCTGGGGTTGCTCGTATATTTCCTTGAGCATAAAATGCTTGAAGCCGGCTTTTTCAGCCATGCCGGCATTCCAGCTGATGTTTTGTACCTGTTTATTACTTTTGCGACCGCTATCAAGGTTTCTTACCTCCCATTTTTCTGCTGAAAGAATGGCGATTTCTTTGTCTTCAAGATAAATCACTTTCCGAGTATAGGGCAGAAGGGCAGGAACATCCGAGGCCAAAAATGTACCATCTCCATTACCGATTCCGATAACGAGCGGACTGTGATTTCTGGCAGCCACTATAATATCAGGCTGGCCTTTCCAGAGAATGCCTACCGCATAGGAGCCCTTAACCTTTTTAAGGGCCTTTCGGACTGCCGCTACCAGGTCCTTGTCAAGATTCTCCTCTATCAGGTGGGCCAGAACTTCGGTATCGGTATCTGAACGGAAAATGTGACCACGTTCTTTTAAATGATTTCGCAATGTTTGATAGTTCTCAATGATGCCGTTATGCACTATGACAAGGTCGT
Source organism: Thermodesulfobacteriota bacterium (assembly GCA_039714455.1). Classification (GTDB taxonomy): domain Bacteria; phylum Desulfobacterota; class Desulfobulbia; order Desulfobulbales; family BM004; genus BM004. The sequence goes on along the minus strand of JBDLJI010000235.1, from coordinate 2,359 downwards.
CATTGCAGTCACCATGGGGATGGGCATTTTCAGTTGTTGGTGGACCATGGGTAGCCCAGCGTGTGTGACCCAACCCAACGTGACTCTTGACACCCAGTACCTCTTCAACAATTTTTTCCAGGTTGCCAAGTTTTCCCTGGGCCCGGTGCTTGGTTAACTTATTTTTATGTAAATATACTACGCCGGCTGAATCGTATCCTCTGTATTCCAGGCGTTTGAGCCCTTCCAAGAGTATGGGGACTACTTTTCTGTTGCCGATATAACCAACTATGCCGCACATATGTTTTCCTGTTTGAAGGTGATTAAAGGGATTTTAAGAATGTTCATCCCCAACTGGATAACCTGCAGGTGTGTTAAAGAATAGTTCAATTTTTTAAATTAATTTAAAGGGTAACCAGATAAAATATTTGAGTAAATCTACAAAACAAAACGCGTGAATACGAGTTTTTTCTTTTCAGCCTTCCAAAAAGGTTGTAATTGTTTACCATTTTATGCAGAAAAAATCATTCTTGTAACATGAACTGTTGACCCCAAGGAAGGAATGCAGTCTTTTTCTATGCAGCAGAAGAGGCTGACAATTCTCCCATAAAGGATACTATTATGACAAAAGACTTAACGCAAATACGGCAACGGCTTAAAGAACTCTTGCTTCAAAAATCTTACCGGGAGGGCAAAGTCAAACTATCCTCCGGCTTGGAATCGGATTTTTATATTGACGGCAAACAAACTACCCTTGATGCAGAAGGGGCATATCTTTGTGGCAGATTACTTTTTGACCTGATTCGGGCAAGAGGCGTAGGGATTGGTGGTGTGGGGGGCATGACCCTGGGGGCAGACCCCTTGGTGACAGCGGTTTCTCTGGTCAGTTACCTGGATAATGAACCCATCCCGGCTTTTATTGTCCGCAAAGAGCCCAAAGGTCACGGGACGGAAAATTATATCGAAGGAAAAAGCAACCTGCCGGATGGCACCAAGGTGGCCCTGCTGGAAGATGTGGTCACTACTGGCTCCACCCTCTTGCAGGTAATTGACAGGGTGGAGGCCCAGGGATTTAAGGTGGGCCTGGTCGCCACTATCGTTGACCGCCAGGAAGGCGGAGAAGAAGCTTTAGCAGCAAAAGGGTATAAGCTTCTTTCAATATTTACCAGAGAAGAGCTGTTGGCGTGACAGCTGAGCCGGAATACGCACCTCCATGTAATTTCAACTATTTAGAACAGGCTTAAAAGGATGTAAAAAGTCCTCAGAGAAACCCTCAGTTTGTATTGTTAATTTTATTTTTTGGGGAGTTACGATGTTTCCCGGACACCTCGAAACTTTAAGAACCATTCACGAAGTTTTTATTGATAGACATAATGTCAGACATATCAGCAGACATTTTGACTTTTAAATTATAACTGAAGGGTCCGGCAAAATGTTACCTATCTGATTGCCCCGGCTCTATAAATCCCACCCCAAAAAAATGAGGAACTTAGATGTATCTGCTCTCCCACATGCTGAAGGGTTTTGTCCAGACAGGCACCTTGAATGTCATTGATGCCGACGGCAAGCGTCATGAATTTTCCGGTCGATCCGGGCCGGAAGTGACTTTCCGGCTGCATGACAAGGCGTTGTATACAAAGTTGTTTTTCAATCCGGAAATGGGTGCCGGTGAAGGATACATGGATGGCACCCTTACCTTTGAAAATTGTAGCCTTGCGGATTTTTTAAGTTTTTTTTCGATCAACCGGCTCGCACTGGGTTCCTATCCTCTGCAGGCCTTTCTTCGGAAAATTTCAAGGAAACTTCGCTCATTCCAGCAGTATAATCCTATAGGTAAGGCGCAGGAAAACGTTGCTCATCACTACGATCTTTCAAATGATTTTTACAAACTTTTTCTCGATGAAGACATGCAGTACTCCTGTGCCTATTATATGCATGAGAACGAGACTCTGGAGCAGGCGCAACTTAACAAGAAACGTCATCTTGCCAGCAAATTGCTGCTGGAACCTGGCCAGCGAATTCTCGATATCGGTTCAGGTTGGGGCGGACTTGCCCTCTATCTGGCATCCTTAGCCGATGTCGAGGTCGTCGGGGTCACTTTATCAAAGGAACAATATGAGCTTTCGGTTCAAAGGGCAAAGACCCTTGGTCTGGATGGCCGCGTTCAGTTCAAGCTCCAGGACTACAGGCATGTTGAAGGACCATTTGACCGGATTATCTCCATCGGCATGTTCGAACATGTCGGCGTCCACCATTATGGTGAATTTTTCGAAAAAATCTACGACCTGCTTACTGATTCAGGTGTTGCACTGATCCATTCCATCGGACATATGAGTCCGCCGGGAACCGCGAGCCCGTGGCTGCGGAAATATATTTTTCC
>JBDLJI010000234.1:0-4176 GCA_039714455.1 Thermodesulfobacteriota bacterium | reverse complement strand
ACCCGCCAGTGTATTGACTACGGCACAAATTTAGTGGCAGGCGTGACCCCCGGCAAAGGCGGCCAGGCAATGGATGACGTACCTGTCTTCAATACGGTGCGTGAGGCAGTACAGAAAACCGGGGCCAACTGCTCCATTATATTTGTACCACCTGCCTTTGCAGCAGATGCCATAATGGAAGCTGCTGCTGCCGAAATCGATCTGATTATCTCTATTACTGAAGGCATCCCGGTCATGGATATGCTGCGGGTGAAGAACTTTCTGATCACCAAATCATCTCGTCTCATCGGCCCCAATTGCCCGGGCATAATCACTCCGGGCCAATGCAAGGTAGGAATCATGCCGGGCCCCATACACCTGCCCGGACCCATCGGTGTAGTTTCGCGCTCCGGTACCCTGACCTATGAAGTTGTTGACCAGCTTACGAAACAGGGCCTGGGACAATCCACCTGTATAGGCATAGGAGGTGACCCGGTTAACGGCACCAGCTTTATCGACTGCCTGACTGCTTTTGAAGATGACCCCGCAACAAAGGGCATAGTGATGATCGGCGAAATCGGCGGCTCAGATGAAGAGGAAGCCTGCGCCTTTATTGCCGGCAATGTTTCAAAGCCTGTGGTTGGCTTTGTGGCCGGCTTAACCGCACCGCCCGGGCGCCGCATGGGACATGCCGGCGCAATTGTCAGTGGCGGCAGCGGCACGGCACAGGCCAAGATAGAGGCCATGCGCAAGGCCGATGTTCATGTCTGCTCGGACCTTGGCAACCTCGGCGAGTTCTGTGACCATGTGTTTGCTGATTTGAAAAATTGAAAATATTTTTATTCATTGCTGCTTGAGGACAAACATGACTGAAAAAAATAAAAAGAACAGGGTATTGGTAGGCAAACCGGGCTTGGACGGCCATGACCGTGGCGCCAAATTCATTGCCCAGGCTTTGCGTGATGCCGGCTTTGAGGTTGTGTATACCGGTATCCGCAGAAGCCCGGAAGAAATTGCGGCAGCGGCTATCCAGGAAGACGTCCAGGCTGTAGGTCTCTCTTCACTTTCCGGGGCGCATATGCGGCTGTTCCCTGCTGTGGTGGAGGCTCTAGGCAAAGCAGGAGCGCCGGAGATCCCTGTTCTGGGAGGCGGTGTCATCCCGGACGATGATATAGTTGCCCTGAAAGAGGCAGGTATTGCCGAAATATTCACACCCGGCACTCCGGTAGATAAAATAATACTTGCCTTTCAAGATGCCTGTAAACATAAAACTGCAGGCTGAACAGGGCACTGATGATAATCAACAGATTACTGGAAGGCCTTAAGCAGAGGGACCCAAGGGCCATTGGCCGGGCCATTTCCCTGGTGGAAAACGGTGATGAAAGCGCTGAGGTTATCCTCTCGTCACTCGACGAGAATCTCGTTTCCCAGGCAACGATCCTGGGTATCACCGGTCCGCCCGGAGCCGGAAAATCAACCCTGACCAATGGGATTATTACCAACCTGCGACAAAGGAAAGAGCGTATCGGTATCATTGCCATCGACCCCACCTCACCTATATCCGGAGGGGCTATCCTGGGGGACCGTATCCGCATGATGCAGCATGCCACAGACCAGGATGTTGTTATGCGATCCATGGCCACCCGGGGCAGGTTGGGAGGGCTCTGCGCCACTGCAGGTGCAGCAGTACGGATCATGGCCAGCTGCGGCTGCTCGACCATTATTATTGAGACCGTGGGGGTCGGCCAGTCTGAGATGGATATCATCCGTTTGGCAGATATTACACTCCTGGTCCTGGCTCCAGGCCTGGGAGACGACATACAGGCAATGAAGGCAGGACTCTTGGAAGTTGCCGACATCCTGGTAGTGAACAAGGCTGACTGCAAAGGTGCAGATATACTGGCAATGGACCTTGAAGCAGTGACCCGCAAGGGACGTGCAACCCCGATCGAAGTTAGCATGACTGTAGCCACAGAGGGCAAGGGGATTGCTGAACTCCTTGACCGCATATCCATTACGGACAGCGAACACCGCGACAGCGGAGAAAGGAAAAAACGCCGCCGCGGAGCCCATGATCAGGAGGTGCTTGACTGGTGCCTGGAAATCCTGCGGCCAAAGCTCTTAGCAGAAATCAGCAAAAAAAAATTACCGGTTCTGGGTGATCCCAGACTGAAAGCAAAAAAAATTCTGGAAGAACAATAAAGAACACAAGGAAGAAGTCATGCCGAAACATCAAAAACTTGCTGAATGGGAAGAAAATGAGCTGGCTAAAAGCCTGAATCGATTTCCGGAACGCAAGGAAAAATTCACCAATCACGGTGGTGAGGAAATTCCCAGGGTGGTGATGCCGGAAACCATTGATGACGAGTATCTTGAGAAACTTGCCTTTCCCGGCCAATATCCTTTTACCAGAGGTGTGCAGCCCACCATGTATCGCGGCCGTTTATGGACCATGCGGCAGTATGCCGGTTTTTCTACTGCCGCCGAGTCAAACAAGCGCTACCGCTATCTCCTGGAACAGGGGACCACCGGCCTCTCGGTGGCTTTCGATCTCCCTACCCAGATCGGCTACGATTCAGATGATCCCATGAGTATAGGAGAGGTTGGCAAGGTTGGCGTTGCCATTGATTCTCTGGCAGACATGGAAACTCTTTTTGACCAGATCCCCCTGGACAAGGTCTCCACCTCCATGACCATCAATTCCCCGGCCGCCATCCTGCTGGCCATGTATGTGGCAGTGGGAGAAAAGCAGGGCGTTGCCCCGGAGAATGTAAAGGGAACGATCCAGAATGATATTTTAAAGGAATACGTTGCCCGCGGCACCTATATATTTCCACCCAAGCCGAGCCTGCGCTTGATTACCAATATTTTCCAGTGGTGCGGCCAGAAGACACCTGCCTTCAATACAATATCCATTTCCGGCTATCATATCCGTGAGGCAGGGTCAACTGCGGCACAGGAAGTTGCCTTTACCCTGGCCAACGGCTGCACCTATGTCCAGACAGCCCTTGACGCCGGTCTGGAGCTGGAAGTCTTTGCCAGAAGGCTGGCTTTCTTCTTCAATGCTTCCTCGGACCTGCTTGAGGAGGTGGCCAAGTTCAGGGCGGCCAGACGGTTGTGGGCACGCCTTATGAAAGAACGATTTGGAGCTAAAAATAAGGCCGGCCTGATGCTCAGATTCCATACCCAGACAGCAGGCAACACCCTTGCGGCACAGCAGATTGACAACAATATTGTCCGGGTGACCATCCAGGCCCTTGCGGCTGTCCTTGGCGGAACCCAGTCCCTGCACACTAATTCCAAGGATGAAGCACACTCCCTGCCGACGGAAGAATCGGTGCGTACCGCTCTGCGCACCCAGCAGATCCTAGCCCATGAATCCGGGGTGGCTGATACCATAGATCCCCTGGCAGGTTCCTATTACATTGAATCCCTGACAGACAGGATAGAGCGTGATGCCCTGGCGTTGATCGATAAGATCGAAGAGTCAGGCGGCGTGGTCAAGTGCATTGAAGAGGGTTTTATCCAACGCCAGATTGAAAATGCGGCCTACCAGTACCAAATGGAAATTGAGCGGGGAGAACGCATCATTGTAGGGATGAACAAATTCCAGATCCAGGAGGACAAAAAGCCTCCTCTGCTCAGAGTGGCCCCTGAAGTGGAAATAACCCAGGTTGCCAAACTGACTGAGGTGAAAAACAACAGGAACAACGAACAGGTAAAAAATTCCCTGGCCAAGCTTGAAACTGCAGCCCTGGGCAGTGATAACCTGATGCCTTTTATTTATGACAGTGTAAAAGAATATGCTACGCTTGGCGAAATCTGCAATGTGTTGCGAAAAGTTTTTGGCGAATATAAAGATTGAGGATAAAGTATGTTACAGAAGATTGATCATTTAGGGATTGCTGTACATTCCATTGCCGAGGCAAGAACATTCTATGAAAAAATTCTCGGTTTGCCATGCGAGGGCGAGGAGACCGTTGAATCCCAAAAGGTAAAAACAGCTTTTTTTGCTGTGGGTGAAGTTCATATCGAACTTCTGGAACCGACGTCGGAGGAAAGCCCCATTGCCAAATTCCTTGAAAGAAACGGGGAGGGAATTCACCATGTGGCTTACAAGACAGATGACATTGAAGGCCAGATCAAACAGGCTCAGAAAAGCGGTTGCCGTCTTATCCATGAAACTCCGATTGAGGG
>JBDLJI010000233.1:0-4178 GCA_039714455.1 Thermodesulfobacteriota bacterium | reverse complement strand
TTGTACTCATCCATATTCATCTCTGGAGGTTTGAAAGCCATATGTTCATGGGCAAAGCCGTGATTCTGGAAGTCAACACCTGCAGCTTTCATTTCCTTGATCTGGTTCCAGGTCATATAATTCCAGTGCTTATTTTCTGTAGCCTTGACATATACGAAAACCGTGAATGGATAACCATACTGTTTTAAGGCAGGCCATGCATCCGTATAGACGCTCCTGTAACCGTCATCAATGGTTATGACCACCGCACGGTCAGGCAACTTTGATTTTCCCTTCAATGAATGAACCAATTGCTCCAGGGGTATCACCTGATAATTGTTGTTTCTAAGAAACTCCAACTGTTCACTGAAGCGGTCTACTGCAATATTGGTAGATGGGTATTTGTTTTCACCAAAGCGGTGGTAGATAAGGACCGTGACCCCGGATCCTGTCGGTTCAGCACTTGCAATTTCTTCAGCTGGAACAGAAGAAGCAAGGAGAAGGATGCAAGTAATAAATGAAAAGAAAAAGACTCGCATAAGATGAGAAATCACAAAGAGGTCTTACTGGACTCAGCAGAATTAATGTCGCCTGAGACAGATCCGGTAAATTCCGGCAGATCGAGATCGGTCAGGCTGAAGTTGTCATACTTTTGCAGACCATTTGACAGGATAACGTTTTTAATATCTTCAACGTAATCTTGCCCCCTCTCAGAATAAAACCTGAGGCCTTCAACTAAAATTAGAGGGTTATCAGTATTTCGTCTAAGTTGTCTGAACTCCTCATAGGATTCCACACGATTCAGTGTCAGGTGATACGCCCGTACTGCTTCCAGAACATTTTCATAGGCTTTGACTTTATGGGTTTTGCCTTCTTCACGCCGAGACGGAACAATGCCGGCAGTTTTCCAGGTCCACATTCCGAAAATACTGTTCCCTTCCCTGGTAAATCTTGAACTTCCCCAGGATGACTCCAGTGCCCCCTGGGCAAGGATAATACTGGTCGGCACCGCATCAACACGCTCAAGAAGTATCTCAACAGAAGTCGTACGGTATTCTTTGCTAAGGATCTGGATAAAATTCACCTCTTCTTCTTCCAAAAAATCGGTCCAGGAGCATTGACTTTCATATTCCAGTCCGCTGACGAAATCCAGAGTTTCAACAGCACAGTCAATCTTGCTGAGTATTGACTGAAGCTTATCCCTTCTATGCAATGTTTCCTGGCGTACGAAAAGAGCATGCGGGAGTAAGGATTGGAGGAAAACCTTTTTCCTGACGGATACATCCTTAACAGTATTTAAATCAGCCGGATAGTTCTTGATGAAAAAACGAGGCACCTCTTCTGAAGCAGGAAGATCCCACAACCCGTAATGTTTGAGTTGGACAATCAAGTTCGCTGTTGCCCTGTTTTCTCCTGAAACAAAGACAGGCTCTTTCATGTTTCTTTCTGGCCCATCTGACAAGGGTTGCGGAATCTGATATGAAACATCCAAATAGCTGATCAGAATAAACAGGACAGCAGTTAGTATCCCCAAAGCGGCATAAACTGCCCGATGGTGCACATGGCGTTTCCCGAACCACATCATAGGAGCATCAGTTTTATGGTCGTCTGAGTGATCGAAATGTGCTGGAAGGTTATTCATATGATTCCCAAAATACTTTTACTGCCAATCATGTCAAAGGGGCTTCATATAAATAAAAAAACGATATTTTGCAAGTTCAGATTAAAAGACCAATGTAAGCATTCTTTTAAAAAAAACCGTAATGGTGTCAATTTATTTGTTTTTCTTCAGATCGAATAAACCCAATTGCGATTTGTTTTTCTTTTTGACATCAGGTGTTTTCTCAGCATTTGCAGATTTCTTCTTCGCAGCCTTGCTTTTCTGCTTCGGCGCTGCAGGAGAAACTTCTTCCACCTTTTCTACATCCTTGCTTTTCTGCTTCGGCGCTGCAGGAGAAACTTTCTCCACCTTTTTTACATCCTTGATTTCCTGCTTCGGTACTGCAGGAGAAACATCTTTTACCTTTGTTTCTTTTTTTTCAATTTCAATATCATCCTGTTGATTGGCTATTTTCACCGTCAATTCAGAAATACGCCTGACAGTACGGGGTGACAATCTTTTACCGATTGCCCCCCCGCCCTTGATCAAATATTCATCAAATTCAAGCCGCTGAGAATTAATCTTTGAGCGTTTGGTAGGAACAAAATCAATCCGGGCACGAACTCCCTCACCGGTCTGTAAAAACTGGATCCAGGATTTTTTGTGGACATGGAAGAGGCGATATTCCTTGTCCAATATAAATTTGGGAGTCTTAAATCTTTTAATATATGTGAGATTCCGGGAACCTTCTCTGTAAAGCAGATTAAAAATCGTCTTGCCCGCGACTTTTCCAACCCAGTAAATATCATGGTCTACAAATATTTTTTCCGGTACCTTTATGACCTTATAACGCCCATCCCGGTAAATGAGTAAAATCTTGTCATACTCTGAACAGGGAACAGTCATGTCACAGTCTGTTTTCACCTGGTATCCCAACAACCCTGTTTCCCGGTGGTATCCAACAATAAGGTTAGAGAGGGCGACCTTTCTTGCCTTAACCCCGGTAAAGGTTTCAATTGTTGTTCTACGGGGATAATGACGGCCATATTTTTTAAGGAGACTATCAAGATAATTAATTGTAAAGCCAATAATATCTTCAAGTTTCTTTTGTACCTCTTTAATGGAACTCTCTATCCCCTTTATCTCCTTGCGCTGTCGGTCGATGTCAAAACGGGATATACGCTTGATGCGAATCTCAAGCAAGCGCTCAATATCTTCCCGGCTTACCGGCTTAATCAACTTGCTTCCGAATTCAGCCAGGCTTTTATCAACAGTGTCAATGATTGCTTTGTGGGTTTTACATTCCTCTATTTTCTTATAGATACGTTCTTCTATGAAAATCTGCTCAAGGGTTTTTGCATGCAATCTGTCCTGTAAACGGCCCAGTTCAATCTGCAGTTCCTTTTCAAGATCCTGGACAAGTTTCTCGGTATTGTCTTTGAGGACTTCTTCTACTGAAATATTTACAGGGTTGTTATCCTTAATGACAGTGAGGTTGGGGCTGATCGATACCTCACAGTCGGTAAAGGCATAAAGGGCTTTGATCGTATCCTTGGCGTAAATGCCACGGGCCAGTTTGATTTCAATCTCTACTTGCTCGGCTGTGTAATCATTGATGGACTGGATTTTTATCTTGCCGCGTTTATCCGCTTTTTCAATACTGTCAATAAGCGACGAGGTAGTGGTTGAATGGGGGATTTCTTCGATAACAATGGTTTTTTCATTTTTTTCAACTATTTTAGCCCTGCACTTGAGACGACCGTTGCCATTGTTATAGCCGGAGACATCAAGTATCCCGCCCTTCTGAAAATCTGGATAAAGGGTAATTGTTTGGCCTTTGAGAATTTTTTTCTGGGCCCGCAGGAGTTCGCGGAAATTATGGGGCATGATCTTGGTCGCCATGCCCACAGCAATTCCTTCTGCACCGAGCAGAAGTAACATCGGAATCCTGGCCGGCAGGATAACCGGTTCCTGCATCCTTCCGTCATAAGAGGGTTGAAACTCTGTCAGATCCTTATTGAATAGAGCCTCTTTGGCAAGTGGTGCAAGGCGACATTCTATATAACGAGCGGCTGATGCATGGTCACCGGTAAAGATATTGCCGAAGTTCCCCTGGCGTTCGATAAGGAGATCCTTGTTTGACAGGTTTACAAGAGCGGCAAAAATTGAGGCATCACCATGTGGATGCAGTTTCATGGTCTCTCCGACCACATTGGCTACCTTCTGGAAACGGCCATCATCCATATTGTACAGCGTTTGCAGAATACGACGCTGAACCGGCTTCAACCCGTCACTCATGTCCGGGATGGCACGCTCTTTAATTACATACGAGGTATACTCCATAAAATTCTCATCAAAGAGTTTATGAAGTTTTCCAAAGTTAGCTATATCTTCCATGAAATTATTTTTTTCTATTAGAGATTTTATGAATTGCCCATCAAGAAGGGGGATTTTTTGATATAATCAATACTCCGGCACGACAAATCTATCGGTTTATACGAGGTTATTCATTATATAATCTCTACGCTCCGGGGTATTTTTTCCCATGTAGAAATTAAGTACTTTGGGGACCTCTGACAGTTTGTCAATATTCACCTGG
>JBDLJI010000232.1:0-4183 GCA_039714455.1 Thermodesulfobacteriota bacterium | reverse complement strand
AGTTGATAAGGCAAATGAAATGTTCGTGAGAAACCCGGGTTAGGTCAATATGGCCATCACAAGGTCGGCGGTTAAGGCCATATCCGAAAGTTTGATGGTCTCCTGGGTGGAATGCACCTTGTCCATGCCGGTGGAGAGGATGGCGCACTGAATGCCGAAGCTGTTGAAAATGTTAGCGTCACTTCCACCGCCGGCGACAACGTAGTCCAATTCGGCATCAAGGGAGGTGGCAGCTTCTGCTACCCTTTTTATTACAGCTGAGTTCTTGTCCAGTTTCATGACAGGATAATCCTCAATTACTTTGAAATCCAGGGATGGTTTCCCGTCAACGACATTTTCAGGGTCTGTCCAGTTATCAACCTCATCCTGGAAAACATTCTGAATATTTTGTATATGTTCTTCCAGCTTAGCCAGGGTGTGGCTCCTGACTTCCCCGTGCACCACGACAGACTCTGGAATGATATTGGTTGCCGTGCCTCCTTCAATAAGGCCGATATTCGCTGTACTTTCCGGGTCAAGCCTGCCGAGCTTGAGACGGGCTATTGCCCTGGCTGCCAGATGGATGGCACTTATGCCCTTTTCAGGGCTGAGACCGGCGTGGGCTGCCACTCCCTTTATTTCAGCTGTTATACGGTTTGCAGCAGGAGCACCGACAACCACCCTGTTTATGCCTGAAGAATCAAGGGCATAGCCAATCTTTGCTTTGATAGAAGAAGGATTAAGGACCTTTACTCCCATTAGCCCCACCTCTTCACAGGTAGTAAAAATATATTCCACAGGACCATAGGGGATATCTTTTTCCTGCAGGGTATGCATGACTTCAATGAGTGCTGCAATGCCTGCCTTATCATCACTGCCAAGCACAGTGTCACCGGCAGAGGTAAAGATCTCCCCTTCACGCTTCACTTTGACTCCAACGGCAGGGAGGACGGTATCCATATGGCAGTTAAAGAAAACAGGCTCTTTGCCCAGCCCGCCATCAGGAAATCGAACGAAAAGATTGCCGCAGTCAGAACCGGTCTGCTTGGCTGAGTCGTCCTCACTCACCGCCGCTCCCATCTCGGCAAAGACCGATTTTAGATATGCTGCGACCCTTCCCTCTTGTTTTGAGGGACTGTCGATCTCACAAAGGGTGGTAAAAACAGATGCCAGTCGTTCCAGGTTGATACCCATGATAGTTCCTTTCGGTAAAGTAAGGTTGCGGACACACAGAATCAGTTTGTACACTCTACAAAATGGTACAGATTTATCCCGAAAATAAACAGTGCATTGCCGAATATATAGTATTGTGCGTTGTGAGCAATAAAAAATACGGATTATTTTTTTGACCAGCCGTTATCGTGACGCCAGCGCATTAACCGCATCCTGCCGGTCGCACCGCTGCTGATAACCGCAGCATAGGGATCGCCTTTTACCTGCTGAGGGTTATTGGATGCCGGATGATAGACAATGATAGAGCCGTTATCGCCGCTGGTTCCATCCGGCTGCCATTTAATATAGTTCGGGCCGCCGAAGATGAGCCCGGTTTTCCCGGCCAGTGTTGTTCCGGCTGGGGTTTTGGTAGGGCCGTTCGCCGGATATGGAGGGGCCGAAGCGCAATCGTAAAACTGCACTTCTTCTCTGAACAGAACCTCTTTGATGATATCTTCGGCCGACTCATCATTACATTCCTTGTCAGAATCAGTATCAAGGCATATCAAATAGCCGTCCCGGGCTCCCAGGGTAAAGTCAACCAGGACATCCTGGTTCCTGTTGACCGATTCAGACCTGGCCAGGTTGAGATCCGCCAGTATATTGAACATTACACCCTTAACCTTTGCAGTGGGATTGGTATACATGTATGTAACGCCTGTTGCCAGGATGCAGACAATGACCATAACAACCGAAAGTTCCAGCAGGGTAAAACCCCGTGCACAAGCCCTGGTTTTTAATACTTTATGTTCTGATGATTGGTGCATAATTCATACCCGGAAGCCATTTCCACCAAATAAAAATGCAAAAAGATTATTGGCACTATTAGTGTATATAACTGGTTGATTTCAATAAGTATTAATGGCAGGTTAAATGCCAGGCGCAACTAGTGTTTTGGCGGTTAATTGCTGCTTTTAAAAGGGGCGCAGAAAAGCGAAAGTGCTAGTTAGGAGGTGTGGGAAAAACGATTTTTTATTTAAAAAAATGATTTTAAAAGTTGAGCTGTCTGCCATGACACCTTAACCCAAATTAAAGTGGCCCAAAGTTTACATTGTGGCAAGATGTCTGGACTTTTAAGAAAGTTAAGATAATATAAGAAATTATTCAATGGCTTGGCGTTTCACTGAATTAACAACATGGCAAGAAGTATGAAATTTTCTTCGATTAAATTTTAGACTGGGGAGGATAACTATGCATGCTAGAGTGATATTGGGGAGAGTTAAGCTCAAGAAGCAGGATGAAGCGAGAAAAATTTATAAGGAAAGTGTCGAACCGGCAGCAAAAGAACAAAAAGGTTTCATGAAGATGCTCCTTTTAACTGATCCGGAAACCAGCAAATTTATTTCAATCACTATTTGGGAAACTGAAAAAGATATGGTCGCTGGTGAATCTAGTGGATACCTTCAAAAGCAATTAGATAAAATCGTAACTCTATTTGTCGGTCCGCCTTCAATACAACACTATGTCGTCTCTGATTAAATATAAAGAGTTAAAAGTCTTGATTTTTCAACTGCTATTCAGTAGTAGTCCGTTATATAAGGCGAGGGAAAATGTTAAATAAGGGCTTTTCTGACAACAATTACATAGTTCTCCCCATTTATGTTGGACATATAGTGACCTATTAATAGGATATTATTGTAACCGGAACAAGTAACAATAATATGGCTTGGGCAATAAAAGTTGTTCAGATGAATAAATTTCAAAAGGGGGTCGATATGAAAAGTGTTCTGATTAGTTGTCTTTGTTTCTCCGTGTTCCTCGTCGCCGGTTCTGTAGAGGCGGCATATTATGTCGGGTCTGACCAGTGTTTCAGTTGTCACACCGATCAATTCAATGACTGGCAGTCGTCAGGCCACCCATGGAAAATTCGCAAAGCTGAAAAGGCCCGATATGCAAAACTTCCCCTGCCTCCAGGGTACTCCTGGGATGAAATCTCTTATGTGATCGGCGGGGCAAACAAAAAAGCACGATTTATCGACCTGGAAGGGTATATAATCACCCAGGCCAAAGACGGCTCCGAAGCAAAAACCCAGTACAACATCGAAGACGGTTCCTGGGCTTTCTATCATAAGGGTGAAAAAAAGCCCTATAAGTGTGGCCCCTGTCACATGACGGGTTATAGCCCTGAGGGTAACCAGGACGGACTTCCCGGAATGATTGGCACCTGGGTGGAAGACGGTGTCGGCTGTGAGGAATGCCATGGTCCGGGCTCAGACCATACGAAAAAACCGGTGAAAGATAACATCTCGGTTGTTTCATCATCCCAGGCTTGCGGTAAGTGCCACCAGCGCGGCGGCATTAATCCCCAACCCCCTGTTAAAGGTGACTTTATCAAGCATCATGAACAGATTAACGAATTGCTGTCAGGGGCTCACAATGAGCTGAGCTGCATGGAATGCCATGACCCGCACAAACGGGCCATTCTTGTTAAAGACAAATGTGCGGATTGTCACGAGGAAGCTGCCGCATCCTATGCCAAGAATATCCATGCCAAGGATGAGATAAAATGTTTTGCCTGTCATATGCCGAAGATGAGTAAATCTGCAATAAAGGTTAATAAGTATACCGGTGATGTACGGTCCCATATTTTCAAAATCGACACGGATCCAAAAGCCAGTGCATTTGCAACTGTTGAAAAGAAAGGGAAAAAATCAAAATATGCGGCTGGAATAGTCACCCTGGAATATGCCTGCCTCGGATGTCACCTTGGCAGGGATGTGAACTGGGCTGCAAAGAATGCAAAGAAAATACATGATTAGTTCTTTGTAAGCTCTGCAATTGAATAAAGAGTATGAGGGGGGCTGCCTTAGCAGCCCCCCTTGGTTTTTGTGGGCAAAAAAGAATTTTTTTATATGATTACTTTTACATGTTGGAGAGTTTGGGTTTAATCAAATTTCCTGATACTCCAAATGTTTACTGTAAATGGCCATAAAAAAACCTCCTGCCTGTGCTAAAGTCTGTATTAGTAGCTAGCCCACATTTCTCACGAACA
>JBDLJI010000231.1:0-4187 GCA_039714455.1 Thermodesulfobacteriota bacterium | reverse complement strand
ATTATTTATTTTTCTATAAAACCGATTATAAATTGAAATTGAAAACAATACAGCAGATTTTGAAAATACTCTTTAATCTGATTTTAATTGTCTGCATGTTGCCCTGTCTCCTGAAAGGAATCCTATGTGTATCAAAAAGAAAAAACCAAACGTGAAGGATATTGTTTCCAATTTTTCTGGCCCAATGCCTCTGACTAAAAAGATATCTCTGCTCATCAGGAATAACGCCTATAAGCTGTTCAACTTTAAGAACTGCTGCGGACATCCGGGTGAACCAGGCTGCTGACAGTCCTAATGTCAGCATCAGTTAGATGCCGGTGGCTAAATAATTTTACTTTTGTTCTCACCCCTTGAAATTCATTAAAAACTGAAACGGAAAAATATCATGGACCCTGAGAAAAAACAGAAGCTCGAAGCAGAAGGATATGGTTTTGACAGCGAATTACTGTGTTTTGTGAACAGAAAAGCCGGAAAAATATTTACAAGTGCCTGGGTAGAAGGCAAAAATTTAAATACTGTCCAGATAAGCCTTTCCCTGCCGCATAACTCAGCCACGTGGAAACTGCACTTAAATCCGGATCAACCTCACGAAGAAATGAGAATAGCCCTGTTTGAGAAGTATGGCAAAACACCATAAAAAATCGTTTCAATATTAAAATACCGGGGGTGACCCATGAGCATCGACACTCTTTTTTCGCCTTTTCAATTAAAAAACCATACCCTGAAAAATAGGATTGGTGTGGCCCCCATGACCCGCATGTCATCCGTTAAAGACAGTGTGCCCCGGCAGGACGTCCTGGATTTTCTGGTACGGCGTGCTGAGAATAACGCTGCCATTGTCTATACCGAGGCAATAGTCACAGACTACGAAAGCGCTCAAGGGTATCCCGGTCAGGCCCGCATAACGACCCGGCGTCAGATAGAGGCCTGGCAGCCAGTGGTTCGGGCCATCCAGCAGCATGGCAGCATCGCTATCCTGCAGATGTTTCACTGTGGCCGTATGGCATGGCCCGAGGTTAATCCGGCCAACAGGACCATTGCCCCCAGTCCGCTCACCCCGAAGCAGGACAATCCGCTGACCGGAAAACCTTATTCCGTACCCGATGAGATGAACCGGTTTGATATAGAGCATGTCATCAACGGCTTTGTGGAAACAGCCAGGGGTGCCGTTGCCGCAGGCTTTGACGGTATTGAGATCCACGGAGCTCACGGTTATCTCATTAACCAGTTCCTCTCGTCATACTGCAACCAGCGTACTGACAGCTACGGCGGTACTGTGGAAAACCGCTACCGCTTTGCCCATGAGATTATTCAGGCAGTGCGGCCGGTTGTACCGGAGGACCGCTTGCTTACCTTCAGGATATCAAACTGGGGTGTGGCGGATATGGAAGTGTCACTCTACAGCTCCAAAGAGGAATACCAACAGATTATCAAACTGCTCTCTCGGGAACCCATAGATGCTATATCTGTTTCCACCTATGATTTTACCCTGAAAGCCTTTGGCACAGAGCAGAATATGGCGCAGATCACCCGCGAAGCTACGGACCTGCCGATCATGATTTGTGGCAGAATTTATGACCGGGCCAGTGCGGATAAAGCCCTTGGAGACGCGGATATAATCCTGAGCGCTAAGTCCATACTGTTGAATCCCACCTGGGTGGCAGACCTGCAGGCTGAAAAACCAATGAAAGCGTATGAATCGGAAGAGGCAAATATAGCCTATACTGATACACCACTTCCCTGAACGTTAGGTGCTGAATATTGTTTAAGAAATCCTCATGAAAGATGCCGCTTTAGTTTTATTCTGGTGGTTGATGTTCGGCGGGTCCCATATCATTGGCTCCAGTATTCCAGTGCGTACTTTTTTCATCAACCGCATCGGCACACTGGGATTTAAATGTATTTATTCTTTTGTTGCCCTGGCAACCTTCATACCGCTCTGTTTTGTATTTTTTACCCATAGACACGCGGGTAATCTTTTCTATACCCCAGGTTATTTCCTGCAGCTGCTTGCACAACTTCTTATGCTTGCTGCCTTAGTCATCCTGCTGCAGTCATTTACAACGGTAAATCCCATGAGCACCAAGGCGGAGTTGTTCGGCAGGTATATCAACACCGGATTTGGCATCCAGCGGGTCACCCGCCATCCTCAGAATTTTGCCTTCGGGCTTTTCGGACTGGCTCATTTGCTGGTAAACCCGTATTTAGGCGACTGGATATTTTTTGGCGGTTTTATTATCTACGGCATCGTCAGTGCCATGCATCAGGACCGGCGTATGCTCGCCATGGGGCATGTGCAGGTGAAGCAGTTTATAGCCGATACATCGGCGCTTCCTTTTGCGGCTATTTTGTCAGGAAAGCAGCGGTTTGGGCTGGATGAATATTATCCGCCGGCAATGGCAGCCGCCATGGTGCTTTTTATTCTTCTGCGGCTTTTACACCCAATGCTTTTCGGCGGCTTCGGCGGGTAAATAGCTTTCAGCTTTCAGGCATCAGCTGTCAGCTAAAAAATTGTCAGCAAACAAAACTGCCGGCGATTGACCGGAGTGATGGAGTATTGTCAGCAAATAAAGACTGCTGAAGACTGACAGGAGAGGTAAAGGAAGATATAAGGATTAAGGTATTAATCTTGGGCACTGGGTTAGTGAAAAATGGGTATGAAATGTTTTGGCTTTAGTGCTTTTTATTAAAATCTTTTTTCAGCCCTCAGCCCTCAGCCCTCAGCCCTCAGCCCTCAGCCCTCAGCCCTCAGCCCTCAGCCCTCAGCCTTTTACCTGATACCTACTTTTCCCTCGCATCCCGATTTGGCGCCAGAATTTATCGATCTTTGTCCTTGTCATAAGCCGGGCGGTTCGCTCCAATCTTCTGGCATTTTCACGGTAGAAATCGAAACATTTCCCCACAAGGTCAATAACCTCGTCATCGCTTAAATTTTCAGCAACAATATCGCCGATGCGCGGGCATCCGCCGCCGTTGCCGCCAAAGACCAGGGTCCATCCATTTTTCTTGCCGAATACGCCTATATCACGCACATAACTCTCGCAGCAGTTCAGGGCGCAGCCTGATATGCCCACCTTAGTTTTTGCAGGCAGGGGTAGATCACCAAAAGCTTTTTCCAGCTTTTTCCCAAGGGCCAGGGAATCCTGGCGTCCATATTTGCACCACTCAATACCAGGGCAGGCCTGGATATAATGGATGCCGACCGGCTTTTTCGGTCCGGTTTCCTGTCCCAACTCCTGCCATATCTGCTCGGCTGTTTCCGATTCATGACCGATAATGGCCAAGCGTTGGGCCGAGGTGATTTTGAAAAAGGGGATATTATGTTTCCTGGCAATCGCGGTCATTTTTTCCAGGTACTCTGTTGATAGCATACCCATTTGGGTGCCGGGCAGAACGTTGTATGTCTTAGTTTTGTTCGTATTTTTTTTACTCATAATTGTTATCTTTATAATGTTAGAGGTTTTGTCACATCATGTGGAACCACTATATAGAATCCACCACACAGGGTCATTGATCTAAGTCAATGTATTGTTTCCTTGAAAAATGATAGGCTAAAGGTACACAGTATAGAACAACCGGGAAGTGCTCCCAAACAGCATAAGCGCACTTCCAGGTATTGCCGCTGACAAGTTGTACACCATGCTCCAACCTTTCCCCTCCCCCCGGGTTGGAGCATGGTCAGCGTTGCCATCGAGGAAATGCTAATGGATAGAAGACAAAAGTCAGACTATCAGCCTTCTTTGCCGGAGCGCTATGACCTTTCCGACGAGGATATCTACGAGGCCATGAAGGAGATTCCCGGGTATCTGGATATTACGCCCGGTGATTTCAAGGAACTTTATCAGATTGCCTGCAGGTAATCTCATGCCAGGTGTTTTTTTATTTCTTCAATGCCGATCCGGTCGACGAATCTGGCCGTGCGCTCCTTTTTCTTGGCATTGACTTTATAATAGTCCAGACATTTTTTCATGAGTTCTATCACCTCGTCCTTGCTGAGATCTTTAGCCAGCACATCGGCAATTCGGGGCCTGCCGCCAGAATTGCCGCCAAAGGTGACGATCCAGCCCTTTTTCTTGCCTATGATGCCTATATCGCGTACATAGCTTTCGCCGCAGCAGAACGGGCAGCCTGACACCCCTATCTTGACCTTGGCGGGCAGTTGGTAGCCGTAAAAAAAGGTTTCTATG
>JBDLJI010000230.1:0-4188 GCA_039714455.1 Thermodesulfobacteriota bacterium | reverse complement strand
GGGCGCTTACTGCGCCCCACCGTCTCTTTAACCAGTCTATGATGCATTGTTATCGCTAACATGATTTAGATACCTGCAGTGATGTTGGGGAAGACCTTGAAAAACATCAGATAGGCCATAATAAGGGTCAACAACAGATTTAATGATTGGCCGCAAAAATAGAGAATGAGGGGTTTGCCGCCGCTGAAGTGATGTTTTAACTCCCGGAAGTTGGTGGCCAGGCCGATGCTGACAAAGGCCAGGCAGAAGAACCAACCACGAAAATTCTTTGAGAAACCGCGGATGACGCCATGGTCGATCATGGCATACCCTACTGATTCGCCCAGAGACGCATAAATCAAGGAGAAAATAACTGAAGCGGCTATGAAGCCGAGAACGAACTTCGGAAACCGGCGCCAAATTTCAATGGCGCCTACTTTTTGTCCTGGGCTGCATTCGTGCTTGGCACACCAGTAAACGGCTACACCAAAGGCAATCACACCAATAAGCACGTTCTGAATCATTTTAATGGTTGCCGCAGCATAAAGGGCCTTTTCACTCAAAAACGCTCCTGCTGCTGCAACAGCCCCTGTAGCGTCGATTGTGCCACCCATCCAGGCACCACCAAGTACATGGTGCATTCCGGTCGACTTAATAATTGCCGGCATCACAATCATCATGATGGATGTGAACACAAGAGACAGACCGACTGCCAATGTCAGTTCTTCCTTCTTCGCCTTACAGGCTGCGGCTGTGGCAATAGCTGCCGAGACACCGCAGACGGACATGTCTGCCGAAATTACCATGTTCAGAGTTTTAGAGGGCATTTTCAGGACTTTTTGTCCGAAGACAAAGGTAGTGACCAGGACAATCGGGGTTACAACCCAGGCAACAAATATGCCTGGAATACCAATGGAAAGTATCTTACTGAAGAGAATTTCAGCACCAAGGAGTACCAGGCCCGTCTTTATATAATACTCTGTCTGCACCGCGGGCATGAGCCACTTTGGAGTGCCGATAGTATTGCTGATTATTATCCCAAAAAGGATTGCCCAGGCGGCATAGCCGATTCCATACTGCTTCATGGTTGCCTGGTTGGCAAACAGATAGGCCAGAACAGCAATAAGGAAAACAATTGGGAACCCGATCATAAATTTTCGCGCGCCTCTTCCTCCTTTCATGAACCCTATGCCGAGACCGAAAAATAAGGCTAACGCCAAACCCAATCCAATAAGATATGTAACCTGGTTATAGGCTTTAGCCTTGGTTTTTTTCTTCGCGGCCGAGGCTTTCTGATGAGCTGCTCGCCAATTGATTATTGCAATTTTGGCTTCACCAATCAACTGCGCATTTTGAAAATTGGTTCCTGCAGCAGCTTGCTTGATTTGGGCATTGGCAAGAGCAGCCTTCTCAGCAGCCTTTGCTGCTTCATATTTTACCAGGGCCTTTTCTTTCTTGGCCTGGGCCTGATCAGCACCCATCACAAAGGCTTTAAGCGGGTTGTCAGACCACTTATGGGGCTTGCTGACAAATGTTTTTATCTTTTTGGCAAAACCCTGACTTGAGGCCTTGACCTTTTTCTTGGCATCACTCGCCTGATACCATTCGACAGTCTTGAATGGTGCCCTCGCTGCCTCTTCTTGCATTATCGTCTCACTCATGCTGATCTTTTCATACATGCCTTGGGGCGGTCTTGGTAGAAAGATGAGCATGCCTATGGCAAGCAGCAGGAAGCCAAGCCATATAGCCCAGTAATCCTCCTTCTTCCATAAGTCGGATAGCTTTGTTGCCGCCTTGTCAGTGACGACTTCATTATTTGCTTTAATTGGTTCCTGCGCCATATCAATCACCTCCAGTTTAAGGTTGGCTATTAAATTATGTCAGTTCATTTATTGACTAAATAGGCAAAAACAATGCCATGCAGTTCCAAAAAGAAACATAATTCAAAAAATATCAATATGATCAAAGTGTTATGCAGAAAGTTTCCCTTTTTCAGTTTTTGTTTTTTAGCCACTTGCTCATCAATGAAGCGCTTCCTTGAGGAAGCACTGTTGCCAGGAGTTGACAGTATCCTAAAAAACATGTTTAACATTAATTGAAGATGGATAATCGGCCGTAAAAAGCCACCCTCAACAAAAGAAGTCTTATATCTTGCCCCCAATTGGTTTTGCTCTTGAGAAAATGAGAAAAAGTAACCAGAGAAGCCGACTTGAAAAAATTAAAAAGCCTGGAGTGCAATCAAAGTTTTTGATCGGCCTAGCTGTGATTCTTCTTTGCTTTTGTTTCCTTTCTTCATCCCTCATTTATTTCTATGAAAAAAGCAGCCTTGAAGAAGAAGCCTTTCGCAAGACAGAACTGGTCATGAGTTCAGTTGCTGCTACCAGAAGTTATGTCAGAGAGGTTTTAAGACCCAAAATGTACGATGTACTAGGGGAAGATGCCTTTGTCATCGAGGCGATGTCTTCCTCCTACATCAGCCGGATGATGATGGACATATTTAACGAGAAACTTCCTGAGTTCAGATACCGGCGAGTGGCAATCAATGCAAGGAATCCTGACTTTGAGGCTACTGAAATTGAAAAAAAAATGATTCTCTTTTTCCAGGAGAACCCAGAGGCTAAAACATGGCAAAATATAGTCAAGGTTGGAGAGGAGAGATACTTTATTCGCTATAGTCCGGTCACTTTTAGGGAGTCATGCCTCCACTGCCATGGAACACCGGATGATGCACCAGATCAAATTATCAACAAGTATGGAGAAACAAGAGGATTTAATAAGAAACCTGGAAAGATTTCTAGTGTTGTAAGTGTTGGGATACCTGTGGAAACAGGCTTGAAAAAGATAAGGGGGGCAGCCTTTTCAGTGTTTAGTACTGCCTTTCTGGTTATCTTTTTTCTTTATGCAATCATTATTTTCTTTTTTAATAAATTGATTATCCAAAACCTGCGTGGCCTGCTGGATGTGTTCTGGGGTAACCTTGATGATCAATATGGCAGACAGCTGTATGAAAAAACTAAGTCCATGGATGAGATTGGTGAACTGAACTCTGCTGCTGAAATCATGGCAGGGCATTTACAGGAAACAAAGAATAATCTGGTGCAAAGCAAAGAACTGCTCCAGTCAGTTTTTGACGGGATTACCGACTTTGTCCTGCTGATTTCTCCATCTGGGCAAATCAGGATGGTTAATAAGGCTATAACCAATCAATATGGCTTAAATTTAGAAAATATTATTGATAGAAACATTAGGGAACTTTCTGGATCATACCCTTTGCCCTTTAATCTATTTACTAAAGTTGTCGCGATTCAACTCAAAGAGCCCGTTTCAGACTTGATTACACTTAGCTCAGGCGAGGTCTTTGATGTCCATTTTTTTCCAATTTTTGCTGAAGATGGCGGACTGGCGGATATTGTCTGCTATGCCAAAGATGTAACATTCCAAAAACAAGCAGAGAGAAAAATACATCAAGCTGAAAAACTTGTCTCAACGGGGCAATTGGCTGCCGGTGTGGCTCATGAAATCAATAATCCATTAGGTATAATTCTTACGTATACAGACCTGCTCAAAGAAGATCTTCAGGGCAAATCACAGCAAATTGAAGATCTTCAAATTATTGAAAAGCATGTGCGTAACTGTCAACGGATTGTCACGGATCTGCTCAACTTTGCCAGTCCCAGAAAAACCACAGCCACACAAGCCTCAATCAATGATGTGATCGAGGATGCAATGCAGATGACCAGGCAGCAGTTTAAGAAAAAAAAGATCAACCTTAAACTTGATCTTTATCCTGAGCTGCCCTTACTTAATCTTGATGTTGATAAGGTCAAGCAGGTATTCATCAATCTTGTCATGAATGCCATTCAAGTTATCGAAGAAAACGGTATAATCTCGGTTAGTTCGTGTCAAACGAAAGAGTCGAAACAAGTCGAAATTATTGTTGAGGACAATGGCCCAGGTATCCCACCCGAGCAACTTGATAAAATTTTTGACCCCTTTTTTACTACCAAAGAACCAGGAAAGGGAACGGGTTTGGGTTTATCGCTCAGCTACGGGATCATTCAGGACCATGGTGGCGATATACATGTTAAAAGTAAAATAGGCAAAGGTACCAGATTTACAATTACCTTGCCTATCCAAGGGTAAAACCTCCTGAAAGGTCTATAATTTAGAAAGCATGGAAAATTGAAATGAACGACTGCATACTTCTCG
>JBDLJI010000229.1:0-4190 GCA_039714455.1 Thermodesulfobacteriota bacterium | reverse complement strand
AATTTCATCACATGAACCTGTCATTAAATATATTCATAAACATGAAAAGGAATGTTGTCTTGAAATCCTTGCTCAGTTGAATATTAAACAAAATGGCAAGATAAATAAAACCACTCTTGCAGAATTAACTGAGTTGGTGAATAAAGACCTGGCTTTCAGATCAGAAGCCCTGAAGCACTTCAATTTGAACCTTGATCTCGAACTTTTTTATTTTGGTAGGCCTTTGTTCAAAATTCTTTCACAATTCGCCTTGATTCCCAGAGAAATAAATGGAAAAATCATATTGATTCAGGCCTAACCCGGAAATTTCACAAGCCGAGACGCCGGATAGACAAAGTGTAAGGGGCTTGAGCTATACTTTAGTATGCGAAACGCCTTACACTGCAGGCTATACGGATGTATCGGCTTGCCCGGAGGGTGAGTAATTTTGAAAAAATCTTTGATGTCATTTGGTACAAACTATATCCGAGAAAGCTTACCCGAAATATATATCAAATATAATAAAAATAGATATTTACATTAATTTTTCAAAAATACTCATGAAATATTCGGGTTAATTCTTCAATTGGTATTGACAGAAATGAAACTTACAACTGTTGGCGTCAAGGACATAAAATTTCCGGTAAGAATTCGAGAAAAATCGGGAACTCTGCAGGAAACGGTTGCCAGCATCAGTCTGCATGCAGATATCCCGAAACGATACAGGGAAACATGTGTGTCAACCTTTATTGCTGCACTCAATAAGCATCAGGACGATATGAGCGTCAATATTCTGGCCAAGTTGCTTTCAGAAGTGCAGGAAGAACTCCAGGCAGAAGCTGCACATCTTGAAATGTCCTTCCCCTATTTTATAGAAAAAAAAGCTCCGGTTTCACTAACCACAAGTCTCATGGAGTATACCTGTCGTTTTACAGGAAGCATAGGTAAGAATGAAGACTTCATGCTTTCTGTCCGTGTACCTGTCACCACCCTGTGCCCCTGCTCAAAGGAGATAAGTGCCGGTGGTGCCCACAACCAGAGAGCAGAGGTAAATTTAGATGTTAAATTTACCGGATTTATCTGGCTGGAAGACCTGATAGATATGGTTGAGTCCGCTGCATCAAGCCAGGTGTATGCCCTGTTGAAAAGACCGGACGAGAAGCACGTCACGGAGCAGGCCTATGACAACCCTATGTTTGTTGAAGATGTCGTCCGTAAGGTGTCTGAACTGGCAAAAAAACATGCGAATATCTACTGGTTTTCTGTAAGTGTAGAAAGTTTCGAGTCCATTCATAAGCATAGTGCTTACGCCTATGTGGACAGTAATGATATATGAATTCTGAAAATTTCTCTTGTCAAGATATCAACAATAAATTATTTCTCAAATGAGACTGACTGAAAGGTAAAGCAGGAATGTTTATCAATTAGAGAAAAAACTTTTTCTTACTCGCATTCATTTGAAGGATGTATTCATGGCAAAAGCTAAAACTGTTAAAACATATATCAGACCTGACAATACAGCTGTAATAACATGTCCGCAGTGCGGCCGCCAAAAAACCCTAGAGATTGATTCATTAAAAGGTCACAAGTCCACACTTAAAGTTAAATGCGGCTGTAAAAACATTTTCACAGTCATTCTTGAATTCCGCCACAGAGTGCGGAAGCCAACAAATTTGAGAGGAACATGTATCAATCATTCACAGAATAACCGCCATAACAATATTAAGGTCAGAAATATTTCTGTGAGCGGTCTGGAATTCTCAAGTATGGATGTCGGTAATTTTAAAATCAATGATGACCTCACCCTTGAATTTACCCTTGATGATGAACACCGGACTGAAATCAGAAAAGAGGCAACTGTCCGGGATGTCCGCACAAACTCTGTTGGATGCGAGTTTGTAGGATCCGGCGATCTTGCCTTTGACGGACCGTTGGGATTCTATATCATGTCATAATGTAGTAGTTGTATTAAAAAACTTATCTCACTTTATCCACCAGGTCATTAATGCCTGGATTGGGTTGTAATAAAGAGGGAGGGTTTCAGGTCGGTTGAATTTATTCCAATAGGAAATCCTATGACGTGCCACATACCAGTTCGGCACCACGTAATATCCATACCATAACACCCTGTCCAAAGCCTTGCAGGCTGCTTTCAACTCATCCTGTGTTGTTGCATAAATAATCTTATCCACCAACCTGTCTACAACGGGATCTTTGATGCCTATAAGATTTCTGGAACCCTGACGATCAGCTGATGCGGAATACCAGAAGTCGCGTTGTTCATTACCAGGAGACTGGGATTGACCGAACACATGCACTGTCATGGCAAAATCAAATCTGTTAAGACGATCAATATAGAGTGCAGGGTCAATGGTTCTGTAGGAGGCATTTATTCCAAGCTTACTCAGGTTGTTGACATAACCGGCCATAACTCTTTCAAACGATGGGGAGACGAGTAGTATCTCAAACTCAAATGGTTTATCTTCGCTGTTAACCAGGCGGCCATCTTTCACCGTCCACCCAGCTTCTATGAGAATTTTCTTAGCCGCACGGAGATTATCCCTGATACCGTTTGGGGTATTTGAGGTAAACGGAGCTAACGGTTGTGTGAATACCTCGGGGGGCAATTCCCCCTTATAGGGCTGCAGGTATTCCAACTCCAACCCTTCCGGCAGCCCAGTTGCAGCCAGATCAGAGTTACTGAAATAGCTGCCGCTGCGCGTATATTCATTAAAGAACAGCTTGCTATTCGCCCATTCAAAGTCAAATGCCATCCCAAGGGCCTTGCGGACTTTCCTGTCCTTGAACAACGGGTTTCTCAAATTATAAACAAACCCCTGCATTCCCTGATTATTGCGATGCGGCAGGTACTCCTTCATGATCTTTTTACTTATAAATTTAGGCCCTACCAGGTCACGGGCCCACTGCTTGGCAATATTGATATACATAAAATCAAATTCATTTGCCTTGAATGCCTCTACAGACACTATCTGGTCCCTGAAGTACTTAAACGTAATGGTATCATAGTTGAACATTCCCTTACGGGTTGGATGATCAATAGCCCAATAATCCGGATTCCTCTTATAGGTAATGGATTTGCCCTGGTTGATTGAATCAACAACATACGGGCCTGATCCAACGGGCGGCACCATGCTTGGATCGTCAAATGGATGCTCTGTATAGAACTTCCTGGAAAAGATGGGAACCTGACTGGCAATCATATGCAGTTCCCGGTTCACTCGGGCAAAGTTAAACCGAATTCTGTTTTTATCAAGAATGTCAGATCCTGTTATATCCTGCAGGTACGCCTGGTAAAAAGGGTGAGCAGCCTCACTCTTCAGGGTGTTGAGTGAAAACTGTACATCTTCAGGGGTGATCGGGCTATTGTCAGAGAATTTTGCTTTTTCATCTATTGTATAGATCACCGATAATCGGTCATCTGCCAACTCTATATCTTTTGCAATCAGGCCATAACCGGCAAAGGGCTCATCCAGGCTAGACACTGCCAGGGTCTCGAAAACCAGGTTGTCCAGGCCTGATGGTGCAGAACCTTTCAAGGTAAAGGGATTCATCTTGTCATAACTGCCTAGGTCATGAAGCACCAGAGCTCCACCCTTTCTCGCCTGTTCTGATGTATAGTCAAACTGTTTAAAATCAGGAGTGTATTTAAGCTTGCCGTCTATGCTGATGCCGTGCGCAGCCCGGCACTCTGAGATATTTGTGGCCATACTGAAGACAGTTAAGACCAGCCCCAGAATCAAATAAAAACGGAACAACTGAAAAACAGATTGAATTTTCTTTTCCATAGGATTTATGCCTCATTTTTTAATAAATACGTCGTTGATGTGCATTTGCTTTACTTTCTAAGAAAAACCTATTCCCCTTCAGTTCCCACGTCAAATGAAAAATAACCAAGCATCGCAGACAGACTAGTGTTGCGTCAAGGATCAAATGGCGCAATATTGCGCCGCAATTTGTTATGCCTGCAAGGCGTAACTTTATAAGCATAGTGATGCTATGTGAATGAAGTTGCAACGCAGCAGGCGTAATAAAGGGCAAGTAGGTAAGCGCAGACTCCGGGATGTGTTAGTTGAGAGTTGACGTGACACTAAATAAGAATTGACAACAATTTTGTTTACCGGGCCGGTAATGGGCTTTTTATTTGACCTAATCGCTTAAGCTGGTTAAAAACTGCATTTCACATACCAATA
>JBDLJI010000228.1:0-4191 GCA_039714455.1 Thermodesulfobacteriota bacterium | reverse complement strand
AGGTGCGGTGGCGGGCGGTCAGCCTGCCAGGGAGTCGAGACAAAACACCTTATGTACAGAATAAAGTTTTTTACGTTGACAGAGGAATACCAGTATGTTGTCAGCAATGGGGAAGAAGCATAATTGGGCGATTATCTGGCTGTTTGTTGTTGCGATGATCGGCAATATTATGTGGTTTTCTTCTACGGCTACTGCGGTCCCTTCCCCCGACCTATGGGCACGCTGGCAGGCCCAGACGCCGGACAGCACCAGGGTTGTGGACCACAGCCCCTGGGACATGCTGCTGAAAAAGTATCTGATCGCCAACCATCCTTCGGGAATCAATCGCTTTCGCTATGCAGAGGTCTCGCCGGCAGACCGGCAAACCCTTGGCAAGTATCTCGGGCAACTGCAGCAGATCAGGGTCTCTTCCCTGAATCGCAATGAGCAGAAGGCTTACTGGGTCAACCTGTATAATGGACTGACCGTTCAGGTGATTCTCGAACATTATCCGGTAAAAAGCATCATGGACATCGATATCTCGCCTGGCTTTTTCAGCAACGGTCCCTGGGATGCCAAACTGCTCACCATTGAGGGCGAAAAGGTCAGCTTGAATGATATCGAACACCGTATCCTGCGACCGATTTTCAACGATAACCGGCTCCATTACGCCCTGAACTGCGCAAGCATTGGTTGTCCAAATCTGCAGGCTGCGGCCTTTACCGCAGCCAACACCGAAGAGCTGTTGGAGGCTGGCGCCAGGACTTATATCAACAGCCCCCGTGGCGCGCGGATGGTCAAGGGCAGGTTGCATATTTCCAGCATCTATAAATGGTTTCAGGTAGATTTCGGTGGGTCTGAGACGGGCGTGGTCAAACATCTGCTGCAATATGCTGAGGATGATTTGGCGAATGCCTTGCGGTCGTACAATAAGGGCCTGCGCGATGGTTATGATTGGGCCTTGAATGAAAAGTAGGAAGATTCCCATTTCTGTGAGTTTGATATGAGCGATAAACCAACCTATGGCGAGCTGGAACAAAAGATTCGGAAGGAGGGAAAAGAACTGATTAAACACCAGCAGGTCTCCGCTCTTTTTGAGTGTATTTTCAAGGCAACTCCAGAAGCGACAATCTATACAGACACGAACCGTCGGATAGTCATGTCTAACCCGGCATTAACCAGAATTTTTGGTTATTCGGAAGATGAAATAGCCGGAAAGCACACAGAAATACTCTATACAAACAAAGAATCTTATGAGGAACAAGGCAAGATTCGCTTTAATTTAAGTGCTGAAGAAAAGCTGAAACCCTATGAAGTCGATTACCGGAAAAAAAATGGCGAAATATTCCCAAGTGAAACCATAGGAACCGCAGTCAAAGATAAGGATGGAAAAACGATCGGTTATCTTGGCATTATACGTGATATTTCAGATCGGAAAGAAGCAGAAATTGCTCTGCGTAAGGCGCACAATGAATTGGAAAAAAAGGTAGAGCAGCGTACAAATGAATTAAGAATTGAAAAAGACAGGGCCCAGAATTTTCTTGATATTGCAGGCGTTATCATTGTCGTTTTGGATGTCAATGGCAATGTCAACCTTATTAACAGGAATGGGGCTCAAATCCTGGGTTACAAAGAAAAAGATATAGAAGGGAAGAACTGGTTTAATAACTTTATCCCGGAGAGAGAAAGAAAAGAAGTAAAAGAAGGTTTCTCAAAAATAATTGGCGGTGATGTAGAGCAGTTAGGATATTACGAAAATTGCATTTTAACCAAAAATAGCGAAGAAAGGCTAATAGCCTGGCAAAATACCATCATAAGAGACGAAAACGGCGATATAATCAATACACTAAGTTCGGGGAATGATATTACTGATCAACGGGAGGCGGAAATTGATCTACAGAAAACCTCTGAAAATATCAAACGATTTGCTTATTCTGTCTCCCATGACTTGAAGAATCCAACAATTGCCCTCCAGGGCTTAACAAGGCTTCTAGAAAAAAAGTACGGAGAATTGCTTGATGAAAGGGGGAAGGCGTTTTGCGCACAGATCATAAATATTACTGAGCATGTCACCCTCCTTGTAGATAATTTAAACAGCCTGATAACTACAAAAGAAATCCCGTTCAGCTTTGAAAATATAAATCTGCAGGAATCTTGCAGTTTGATAAGAGAGGAATTTGCCGCTCAATTAAATAAACGTGGCATTTCCTGGTCAGAACCTGAAGTATTACCCATAGTTAAAGCTGACAGGTTGTCAATTTTACGGGTATTAAGGAACTTCGTCGATAATGCCTTAAAGTATGGTGGTAAAAAATTAAGCGATGTCGAAATAGGTTATCAGCACTCTGAAAACATGCATATTCTTTCAGTAAGCGACAATGGCAAGGGTTTTAAAGAAAATGGGAAGGAGAATATGTTTAAAGTATTCTCTCGAAATACGACTTCGGCTGGTGTAACTGGAACAGGGCTTGGTCTAGCTATAGTAAAAGAGATAGCAGAAAAACATGGTGGTAATGCATGGGCAGAATCAACTCCGGGCAAAGGAGCAACTTTTTATATATCCATATCGAAGGATCTGAATTGATTTGTAGTAGTTCATTTTAAGAGTGTTCTAACTGGTTGAAATCACATGGAGGTGTGTATTTCGACTCAGTTGTCTGGAGGCATGTTCCCGGCAATAATGGCCACCTCACTGCATGCCCAACATCAGCCAACGCCTGAGCACCATATCATGCAGTGAGGCTTTCTTTTTTACCTTCCTTAACCTTTCCCAATAACACTGCACTCCTCCCCTAAATTCAAATTAACCTTCACCTTGCCTTAGACCACATCAGGTAGTATTGTTCCGTGGTTTTCGTTGTAAAAATTTATCAATAAACATTTCTGCCAAAGTACTATGGGAAATAATACTACCTATAATTTCTTCCGGTTTTTCCGTTTCCTGGCTCTTCTTATAATGCCTGGAGGCCTGGTTGTACTTGCTACATACCTGGCAATTCATTACTCCATCCACATTCCATGGCTTGATAGGATTGAGAAAATTGTTCCCTATATAATCCTGAGTGTTGGAATCCTCCTCGGCTGGAGATTTCATCGCAGTCGTTTGGCATTGATCATTCTCATTCTGTTTCTGTCTGAAAGATCAGTATACTATTTTGGTGCAGGAGGTTTATTTTCATTTGGTCACGACCATAGTGTTCTTCTCTCCAACTGCATTCTGCTCCCTATTAACATGGCCCTGTTTTATCTTGTCAAAGAACGGGGGATTTTTAATTTAGGCGGCATCGTACGGATCATTTTTATTCTCTTGCAGCCTTTTACAGTTTTTCTTTTACTCCGGTTAGAGCCAAACCTTTTCCAATACCTTTCATATCAATTTATACAACATCCAATTCTTGACAATCTCCCTCTGCCGCAGCTGGTTATCTTCATCTATGGCTTTATAGCCTTAATTTTTCTGACTGGTTCTCTGCTCGGAAAAGGTGGGCCTATTATACGAGGATTCTTCTGGGCTCTGGTTTCAACTCTGTTAGCTTTGCTTGCTAAAAATAATGGGGAAAGTGCAACGTTGTACTACAGTGCTGCCGGTCTCATCATCATTATGTCTGTCATAGAAACTGCTTATTTCATGGCATTTCAGGATGAGTTGACAGGCCTGCCGGCCAGAAGAGCATTAAATACTGCCATGCATGGACTTGGTAAACGCTATGCCATTGCAATGCTTGATATTGATTTTTTCAAAAAATTTAACGACACGTATGGTCATGATGTGGGAGATCAGGTTCTCTGCATGGTTGCTTCACATTTCAAGCGTGTCGGAGGGGGAGGGAAACCCTTTCGTTATGGAGGTGAAGAGTTCACCATACTTTTTCCGGGCAAATCCAGAGAAGATGCCATCCCACACCTTGAAAGACTGAGAGAGGCCATTGAAGCCGCCCAGTTTGTTTTACGCGGCAAGAACAGACCGAAGAAAACACCCCGAAAACTGAAAAAGGCTGTGGCGCAAACAAAAACTGCATCCGTAACAATCAGCACCGGCGTGGCGGAACCTGTTAAAGGCCGCACAAAACCCTCTACCGTCATAAAGGCTGCTGATCAGGCCTTGTATCGTGCCAAAATAAGAGGCCGGAACTGTATTGCAACGTAAAGTGCCAACAGATAAAGTGCTAACCCGCATTTCTCACGAACATTTCAGCATTCAATAGTGAATGG